>CAZHRP010000127.1:0-1459 GCA_964535055.1 uncultured Chthoniobacteraceae bacterium | reverse complement strand
AGCCCCTCGACGGCGCGGCGCAGGGTCTGCTCGCCGCCGCGGTCGATCGCGGCGAGCACCATCGGCGGGCCCGATCAAGGGACTGGACGATCTCGGGATCCTACTGTGCGGGGTGGCTGCCAGTGGTTATTTTGTGCGCTCCGGCAGGTCGGCGGGATTTAGCGACCTCGGGTCATTGTTGCAACTTTGGTCACAGGGAGCATTGCCGGAGAGGCTTTAGTTGGCAAAAACACTAATCGATGGCAGCAGGCTGACGGTTGCTGGTAGAGCAGATGCAATAGGATCGCATTTCCTGGATTTTATCCTGGTTGATCGCATAACAGTCACAGTAAGCAAGGCCGTTTGACTGGCTCTCGCTGCCTTCGATAACAACTGTCTCATCACCGATGGTTACATGCTTATTTTGCAGGCGCGGACAGCCGGCAGCTGACATTTCTGCACAAAACTTTTTGACTGCAGCTACGCCGGAGATGACTTCTTTGCCGATCACAGTCCAACGGATATCTTCCGCAAAGTATGGCAAGGCCGGACCGATGCGGCCTGCCGAAAACGATTCACAAGCTGCCAGAATTTCCCGGTTGATATTCATAGCATGGTCGATGCTAATAATAATTTATACCAAATTAAGATAATTTTGGAAATTATATTTTTTGCTATCCGACGTAGCGGGCTAATCAGATTCCGGTGAACGGCTTTGCTTTATCCCGTGCACCGAGTGGCAGGAACTTGCCGCCGTATAGCAACATCCACCCCCAAAGTACCGGGCTAAACAAATCGATAAAATGATCCGGCCCGAACAGCACCATCACGATGATGATGAATATCAGGGTTCCAATAAAATTTCGGAAGACGCTAAAGATATCGAGCGGGACGGTTTGCAACAGGCGCTTTGAGAAAACAGAGGCGAGTACAAAAATTACTACAGCAATTATGGCTAGTAGTTCTCCGATGCCATTGCCGCCCGGTTTGTTGCCCATCTGCATCAATGTGTCTGAAGAGCTTTGCTGGAGATACAGCGTCAGCACGACTCCTGCCAGCGCGATCACAGCGCCGGTGATCGATTGCAGGTTCGAAGATTGCCGAAAAAACAACCAGGCAAAGAATAACACGAGCGGAATCTGGATCGTTTCGATTAAAGCAATGTTAATCACTGATGTTTTGGAAAGCGCAGTAAACATTAGAGCCGGTGCTAGTGCCCCAGATGCTATTGCCAGGATCAATTGGCTCAGCCATTGTTGTGGTTTGATCTGGCTTAAGCTGGCCGGTCGCCAATCCTTGCGATAAATAATCAGCAGAGTGATAGCAGCCATGATATTTCCTGCGGCCAGCACATTGCAAAAGGAAATCGGATTGCGGCCGTCAATACTATGTTCGCTACCAAGCATTACCAGCTTAGCCCGGATAAATCACAAGCCATCTATCGTAGTGAGGCGCAGACCCCGATGTAGTCGGGACTGCG
>CAZHRP010000126.1:0-7092 GCA_964535055.1 uncultured Chthoniobacteraceae bacterium | reverse complement strand
ACATCGGGGTCTGCGCCTCACTACGATAGATGGCTTGTGATTTATCCGGGCTAGGTAGAACCCTGCAGTTCCATTTTGCCTAATTAGTCTGTCCGTGTTGGATCACGAATCTGTTGGCGGCTGGTTTTTTTCACGGTGCGGGCCAACCAGGCCGGCTGACAGGATCATCTTGGAAGCTTCATCCAGACCGAGATCACTATCCATCACTTTGTCATTTTCGATAACGACTACGAAGCCGGTCATGGGATTAGGTGCTGTCGGTATAAAGACAGCAGTAACGTCTTTGGCTGCATGGCTTTCATGAAACTGGCCGGTGACAAATCCAATCAGTCGACAACCAGGACTTGGGTATTCCACGTAAACAACCCGCTTAAAGCGGACTCCGCGATTGAATTGCTGGATGGAGTCCATCACCTGTTTGACGGCGTTGTAGATCGTCGCCACCAGCGGAACCCGAACCAGCAGGCCTTCGAAAGTATCGATCAACTTACGTCCGAATACATTGGTGGCCATCACTCCCAGAATTATGAGCATTAGTAGCGTCACCATGAAACTGACGCCAGGCACATCTCCCAATGTTAACTTGCTGATTGAATTTGCAGGGTCAGCCGGACGCAGGATTATCTGGGAGATAATCGGTTCACTGATGCCTTTGATAAAGCTATAGGCGAGGTTCAATACCCAAAGCGTTACCACTAGCGGAATTGCGACCAGGATGCCGGTGATCAATTTGTTGCGCAGGCTGACCAGAATGCCGCCAAAGTTCAGCTTTGGTTGATCCTGGCCCGAATGATTAGAATCTTGCATTACTAATTATAAGAACTTTAGTGCTAGAATGCCAAGAATTCCAAGGACTACCATTAGTGTGGCGGCGAGTTCGAAATGCTTTTCTAAAAACGGCTTCACTTTACTCCCTAACCAGCGAATCAAGCCGGCAATTGCAAAATACCTGATACCACGACCGATAACCGAGGCAATTGTAAACTGTATGAGATCAAAGTGCATGAGGCCCGATGCGATGGTAAATACCTTATATGGAACTGGTGTAATGGCAGCGGTCAGAATTCCGAGGAAGCCAAATTCATCATACCAGACTTTGACTTTTTCGATGACTTCCTCACCCTGGTAAGCCTTGACGAGTGGTTCACCGACAGCATCCCAGAGCCCCCAGCCGATGTAATAACCTAGAATCCCTCCCAACACCGAGGCCACGGTACACCATGCTGCCAGGTGCATCCATTTTTTAGGCTGTGAGAAACACAATGCCAGTAGCAGGACGTCCGGCGAGATAGGAAAAAATGAGGATGATGTAAATGACAGCAGCAGCAGTGCCGGTAAGGCATGCGGCGTAGCAGCCCAGTGCAGAGTCCAAAAATAAAGCTTCTTGAGAGGGTTGCGAGTCTGCGCGGCCTGCTCCATGGCCTCTCCCGGCCGGGCATCTACAAGTTCATCCATGCTCATAGCAATGAGCGGGGAGTTGACCACAATTGTTGCCTGGCGGCAACGGATAATCTTAAAGAAATCGAAATAATGCGGGCGCCCGGATTACTTCATCAGCAGGGCAGCACGCGCACGTTTGATCTCACGGGTAATTTTGCGATGCAGGTGTGCTGGCACGCCGGTTACCCGCCGCGGTAATATTTTACCACTTTCGGTGACAAATTTTTGCAGCAGATCCGGGTTTTTGTAGTCGATGGCTTCAACTGCGATGTCGATCCGTCGGCGTGGCATAGTGCGGTTGGAGCGACGTAAATTGGCGCGGCGTTTTTCGTTTTTAGGTTCCATGATTGAGCTCAGTCAGTTTATTTCGTTTCCCGGTGCAGGGTGCGGCGGCGTAGAAACGGATTGTATTTTTTCTTCTCAAGACGCCCCGGGGTATTGGGGCTTTTTTTATTGCGGGTCGACATGTAGCGTGAGACCGGTTTGCCTTCAGCCTTGGCCTCGGTACATTCGAGAGTTATGATTTCCTGTGCCATAGTTTATTTTGGTTAGTCGTTGCTGTCATCGTCGCCGGACTGAGGTTCTCCATCAGTCAATCCGAATAGAGAACCGGTCGGGCGGCGGAAATTGGAATTTTTTGCTTCATTTTCCAGTTGCGTCTGGCAAACAACAGTGCAGCGTGCAAAGGGCATGGCCTCAAGTCTGGCTTGGGGGATTTTTTCACCGCTTATTTCGCACATACCATAGGTGCCGTCATCGATCCGCTTGATGGCTTCATCGATTTCATATAGCGCATCCTGTTCCTGGGATAGTAGGTTGAGTGCGAAATCGCGATCGTAAGAATCACTGCCGGCATCCGCCTGGTGCATGCCGAAAGCTGATGCTTCATTACCTTCTGCTCGCGAGCGCAGGTTGTCGCGAGCGACACCGATCATCGAATCCAGCATGGCATCACGTAGCTCCAGTAACCTGGTGTGCTGCTTCTTGATGAATGTTGCTGGGTGCGTGGATTTTGGTGCACCATTCTGCGTAGTATTGGCAGCCTGTTTGGTATCGCTGGTAGATTTTTTACGGGCAGAACTCTTTTTGCTGGCAGCTTTTTTAGCCTTAGCCGCTGGTTTCTTTTCAGCTAGCCGTTTCTTCTTGGCAGGGGTCTTTTTAGCCGCGGCTTTCTTAGCGGGTGATTTCTTTTTGGCGCTGGATTTTGATTTTGGCATTGTACTAATTGTCCTTGACGCGGTCGTGGTTAGCAGACGCGCAATCATTAAAAGGAGCCGAGTTATTTACCCAAGCTTGGGGCAATCTGCAAGGGAAAATGAATAAAAAGCTCAGGAAATTTTCTTTTTCTAGCTGCTGGACAGGTTAGCTGTCGGCTGTGGTATCGTAGATTTTGTATGGCTGATGATTCATTTGTTCACCTGCATTTGCATACGCAGTATTCCGTCCTGGATGGTGCTGTACGGATCAAAGAAGTTGCCGGTAAAGCGGTCGAGTATGGCATGCCTGCGGTGGCCATGACGGATCATGGCAATGTATTTGGTGCGGTCGATTTTTACCAGGAACTGTCGGCTACGGGAATTAAGCCGATAATTGGCTGTGAGCTATATGTGGCACCTGCTGCCCGGCAGGAGCGCAAAGCATCATCAGCAGCTGAAGCAGCCTATCACCTGACTGTTCTGGCAGCTGATATGACTGGCTATCAGAATTTAATCAAACTCGTATCGGAAGCTTACCTGAGCGGGTTTTACTACCGTCCAAGGGTCGATAAGGAATTGCTCGCGCGCCACAGCTCGGGCATCATTTGCCTGAGCGGTTGCTTGCAGGGTGAGGCCAACAATTTTCTGCAGCAGGGGCAGGTGGAGAAGGCTCATGTCAGCCTGGCGGAGTATCGTGACATTTTTGGTCCGGATAACTTTTTCGTAGAATTACACCGTCATGGCATGGCCATCCAGGATGAGTGCAATACCCAGCTGGTTCAGCTGGCGCAGGATCTCGGCCTGGGGCTGGTGGCAGCTAATGATGTTCATTTTCTGGAGCGGGCACACCATGAGGCGCATGATGTGATGATCTGCATTGGTACCGGGGCGATGGTTGCCGATGAGCGCCGGATGCGCTACAGCAAGGAACTTTACTTCAAGTCGCCACAAGAAATGCGCGAGCTGTTTGCAGACTTGCCGGTAGCATGATAACACATTGCGGATTGCTGAACGCTGTAATCTGGAGCTGGAGTTTGGCAAGTCACGCTACCCGGATTATCCGCCGCCAGAAGGCAAATCGCGGGAAGCTTATTTGCGAGAGCTTTGCTACCGCGGACTGGCCGGGCGCTATGGCGAACGGGTTGGCGATGAGCCGGGGCTAATCGAACGTCTCGATTATGAGCTGGATGTGATCGAGCGGATGGGTTTTGTCAGCTACTTTCTGATCGTCTGGGATTTCATGAACCATGCGCGCCAGCAGGGGATTCCAGTCGGTCCCGGGCGCGGTTCCGCAGCAGGGTCAATAGTGGCTTATGTTTTAGGCATCACTGATGTCGACCCGTTGCGCTTTGGCTTGATCTTTGAGCGCTTTTTAAACCCGGAACGGGTCAGCCCGCCGGATATCGATATTGATTTCTGCGTCAACCGGCGTGGTGAAGTGATTAACTATGTGCGTGAAAAATATGGTGAGCGTGCGGTTTCGCATATCGTCACCTTCAATACACTCGGCGCCAAGAACACAGTGCGCGATGTTGGCAGGGTACTTGGCTGGAGCTATGGAGAAGCCGATCGGATTGCCAAGATGATCCCCAATGACCTTGGGATTACCCTCAATTCGAGAGTCAATAAGCAGGGTGAAAAGGTGCCCGGTGCCATCGACAAGAACCCGGAGCTGAAGCAGGCAATTGAAAGCGAAGAGCAAACAGCGCAGTTATGGGAGTATGCCAGTTTACTGGAAGGCTTGGTTCGCAATACCGGGGTTCATGCGGCTGGCGTTGTGATTGGTGATCGTGACCTCTCTGAATATATCCCGCTCTGCAAAGGCAAAGAGGATGAGGTAGTAACCCAATATGCCATGAATCCATTGACCGATCTTGGCATGCTGAAGATGGACTTCCTTGGCCTGAAGAATCTGACGGTCATCGAGACAGCTGAGAAACTGGTGTCGAAAAGTCAACCAGGCTTCCGTGTAGATGAGTTACCGTTGGATGACAGCCAGACATTTGAAATTCTGAATCGCGGTGAGACTATCGGTATTTTTCAATTGGAATCCGCGGGCATGGCCAGCCTGTGTCGCAAATTTGATATCAATAGCATTGACGATATCATCGCATTAATTGCGCTGTATCGACCGGGCCCGATGGATCTGATACCAGACTACATCAAGCGGAAAAAGGGCGAGACTAAAATCAAATACGAGCACCCTTTGCTGGAGCAGGTTTGTGCAGACACCTACGGTATTATGATTTACCAGGAACAGGTTCAAAAAGCGGCTAACTTGCTGGCCGGCTATTCATTAGGACAGGCTGATCTGCTGCGCCGTGCCATGGGTAAAAAGGACGTTGAAAAAATGGCTAAAGAGCGCGAACGCTTCATTCAGGGGGCCTATGATATCAATGGGATCAGTGAGGAAAAAGCCAGTCGCATCTTTGACTTGCTGGAGAAGTTTGCCGGCTATGGCTTCAACAAGTCGCACAGCGCTGCGTATGCCCTTGTCAGTTATCGCACTGCTTACTTGAAAGCCAATTACCCGGTGGAGTTCATGTGTGGTCTACTCAGCAATGAGATCAATAACACTGATAAAATTTCTATTTTTGTAGGCGAGTGCAAGCGGATGGGGGTTACGATTCTACCACCTGACATCAACCGGTAGTTGTTGGAGTTCTCGCCGGAAGCAACAGCCTCTGGGATCGCTGTCCGTTATGGCCTTGCGGGAATTAAGAACGTCGGCGAAGTGGCGATGGAGGCTGTGGTGGGCGAGCGTCGGGCTGGTGGTGAATTTACTGGAGTCGAAGACTTCTGTGCGCGGCTGGATTCTCGGATTGTAAACCGTAAGCTTTTAGAAAGCCTGGTCAAGTCAGGGGCCTTTGACTTCACCAATCGTGATCGCGCTGAGCTATTTGCATCGATTGATCAGGCGATGGCCGCTGCCGCGCAAGCCCACCGTGACCGGGCTAGTGGTCAGGCATCGCTGTTTGAATTGCTGGATGAAAATCAGGAGGTTGCAGCTGAGCCGGCAGCGATCGACTTCGAGCCGTGGTCGATCGAGGAAAAACTGGCGCATGAAAAGGAACTACTCGGGTTCTATGTGACCGGCCATCCACTCGACCGTTATCGGAAAGAATTTGACCTGATGAATATCAGCTCAGTTGCCATGCTGGGAGAATCCAAAGAGCGCGATAACCAGCGGATTGCTGGGGTATTGCTCGCAGTAGATAAACGATTTAGCAAAAAAGACGGCAAACCATTTGCCATCCTACAGCTCGAAGACCTTAGTGGGAGCATTGAGATCATGGTTTGGAATGATGTCTACACAAAAGCCGCGGCACTACTGGAGGTTGGCGAGGTGGTCATGATTAGCGGTAAGGTCAGTGAACGCGATGATAGCATGCGCATTACTGCGCGCGAGGTCAGCAGAGTCAAGCCAGACGGTGAAGGTAAACCGCTGACATTAATTTTTCCGGTTGAATCGACTGGAGCTGATGAGATCGAGAGTGTCAGGCGGGCGATCCTGCGTTATCCGGGAAGACGACCACTCAGGCTGGAATTTCAATATTCCGATGGCCGCAAAGTGCGTATTCAGGCGGATAAGCGTTACGGTATCGAACTGACCGACGACCTAAAACGCGACATCGCCAAATGGCTGGTGGCGTGAATCTCTAAACTGTTCTTTATAACAGTATAAATATTGACATCTTGAATCTTGCCAGCACAATATGATGTGATATTCTAAAAATTAATGGTTACGTACTACGCCAAAACCAATTCAAGAATTGACCTTTAATTGGGCGATTGTCGCCATATTCTTGAGGATTTGCCTGAAAATACCGTAGACCTAATTATTACTTCGCCGCCCTATGCTGACCAAAGAAAAGAGACCTACGGTGGGATTCGGCCGGACGAGTATGTTGACTGGTTTTTGCCGATCACAGAACAATTCAATAAAGAAAAAAAATTCTCCATGTACCAGGAAGCGGTGATGGTGCCAATGGGCAATTGGGCCAAGAGCAGGTTACGTAATCTTAGCATCACAGACAAACGTCGAGACAATTCCAAAGTAGCCAGTAGAATGGGGCGACCATCAATTGGCATAGAGATTTACCCTGATTATTACCAGCAGCTGCGTGAGAAAGTTGATTTATTGGATATGCAGCTTTTGGACGAGCCCGAGGGTTGTTATGGCAGCAAATCTGCTTAAGCAAATTGAAGCTTATGTCGTAAAAAATATTTCCGACTTTCACCGGAAGCGACTGAACTGCTTGCAACATCTGAAACTTGCAACAGTACTGAAAAAGAAGAATCCGTATTTGTTCAAAGCTAAAAGCATGGAGTCTGCAGACTCTATAGTATGCGCTTTAACTGGAGCATTTCTTTCTTCAAACGAAGAAACACTTTTCGGGGAGTGGCTAGCCCGGATCAATCACAAACTTCGTAGCGAGACGCAGCGTGAGGTGCT
>CAZHRP010000125.1:0-7126 GCA_964535055.1 uncultured Chthoniobacteraceae bacterium | reverse complement strand
GGCCAATTCACTCAGGAATGTGCTCGCACTATAACGTTTGCGGGCATGACTGGCAGCTAGAATTTCGAATGCCACGGCCTGCAAGGCATCACCGGCCAGCACCGCCATGGCCTCACCGTATTTTTTGTGGTTGGTAGGCAGCCCTCTACGGAAGTCATCATCGTCCATGCACGGTAAATCATCATGTACCAGAGAATAAGTATGAATGCATTCCACGGCACAGGCTGGCAGTAAGGCGTCTTCGGGTTGTCCACCGCAAGCCTCGCAGGCGGCAAGGCAAAGAATCGGGCGAAGTCTTTTGCCGCCTGCAAACATGCTATAGCGCATTGCCTCATGGAGGATATGCGGGCGGGTATTTTTTCCGGGCAGCAAGTCATCCAATGCTGCATCAACCCGTGCGGCACGATCTTTCAGGTACTCTTTTAATGGCTCAGTGTCTGCCATCCTGCAGATGGTAATAAAGCAGCCCTAGCCAATGCAAATCCTATCCTGCACCTCTTTTACTATTCCGAAAATAAAATATACTGTGCTGGCACGAATGAAAGCGGGTTGGCCTGCGGTTAGTGGCCAGTATTACATCAGCAGCATTCGACGTAGCAATTGCAAACTTTTTGAAGCATTAGCCGCATCAAACAAGCGTTGCCGGTTGCTGGCATGCCAACAGATCCGAGCAATGTCAGCCAGGGTATCCAAGTGACCCTCCGGGTCGCCGATCGGACTAATCAGGAAAAATGCCAGTTTCAATGGCTCACTGTCTTCCCGGATTTCGAATGGCTGGTTGAGTCTGGCAATGACGCAGACACGATGCTGGACGCTTCCGCTGTAGAGGTGGGGAATAGCTATTCCGTGGCCGACGAAGCCCGGGATTAATTTATTTGGATCTAGCAGTTCCTCGATCGACTCATTTCGTGAAATTCCCGGGTGTAGTTCGACCACGTATTCCACCAGAGCATTGTATAAATCAGGCAAGGAGGTTACTTCCAGGTCGATGCTGCCACCATGGTCGAGTGCTCGAATCAGTGAGCCTGCTTCACGTTGTAATACCAGCAGCCATTCCATCTCTTCAGGCTTGAATTCTGATTCTGAGCCGCGCACTGGGAAATAAACTTTTTGTCCTTGTATGCCTGCCAGCGGAGTACCGCTAAAGCTCTGCTCGCCGGCAATGATCGAGAGCCTGGACTCACCAGTATGCAACTCACTGGCGAGCATCGAAGGGCGCGGCAGCTGGGCGAATATCGGTGTGCCCTGGCTGCGCGAGAGTGTTGGTTGACGTTGGTTCAGGACCGACCAGCGAAACAGGTGATCGGGCTCGACCATATCCGACCAGCGTTGGCAGAGCAGGGTGTTCAGTTCGGCATTGTCAGTAAGTGCCAGCATGTGACCAACCGCATGCAGTTCGACACGGTCTTCCAGTTGTTCGACTTGCAGTGCATCTTCTGCAAGAACGGTAAATCCGAGGCGCCGCGATTCCTTGGCCAACCGGGCATTGGTATCCATTAGCACAACTGCGCACTGTGCCTTATCGCGAATAAAGGCAGCAATCTGACGACTGAACAGGTCGGCACTGACTATCAGCCAGCCGGTTGAGTCTGGCCGTTTGAGCCCGAGCAGTTTAGCCAGGCCATTCGCAGTAAACCCCTGGAGGACGACACTGGCAGCGATTACCGAGTAAGTGAAAGTTTCCAGGATCCGGGTTTCACCGACTGCACTATCCGATCCCAGCGCCAGCGCAAATAAGGAAGCCATCGAAGCGGCGACAATACCACGGGGTGCAATCCACGCCAAAAATACACGCTCCCGCAAGTTCAGGTCAGTTCCCCAGGTCGAGGCCAGCACGTTGAGCGGCCTGACCACCACCAACACCAGCAGCACGGTGAGTGCCCCGGCCCAGCCAAAGGCAACAAATTGATCGATCTCAAGGCGCGCCGCCAGCAGGATGAATAGCAAGCCGATCAGTAGTTCTGTTATATCTGCTTTGAAGGCCTGGATTTGCTTGATGTCATCAGGCTTTTTCCAGCCGACGATAAAACCTGCGAGTGTGACCGCAAGTAGTCCGGCCTCTCCACGAATGGCCTCGGTCAGGCCAAAGATAAGAATCGCGGCAGACAGGATGAACGCGTTGAGCAGATTGGCCGGTACCAGGCGCTTGCGCAGTACGAAGAGAATGGCAAAGCCCCCGGCGGTACCGATTGTGAGGCCGGCCAGGATTCTGATTCCAAACTGCGTGATTGCCCAACCGCCACTTTGTCCGGCAACCCATTCGAAGCACAGGATGGCAACAAAAACCCCGATGGCATCGATAAGGACACCCTCCCAATGCAGGATCGAGTGCAGTTTGGGCTGGATCTTGATGCGCTTGAGTAGTGGTCCGATAACTGTTGGGCCGGTTACAATGACCAGGCTGCCGGCGAGTAGCGCCAGCGATAATGAGGTGTCAAGAATTAGCCAGACACAGGCAGCGGCACCGAGCCAGGTGGCTACCACGCCGAGGCTCAGGAGCCGGATTATCGTGCTCGAGCCAAGCTGGAAACCCCGTAAATCAAGGGTTAGTCCACCTTCGAAGAGTATGATGCCAACCGCCAATGAGACAATAACCGGCAGAAACTCACCAAGTCCGTTAGGATCTACAATACCGAGTGCTTCTGGACCGAGCAGGATGCCGCCACCAAACAACAGGATAATGCTGGGTAGACCCAGACGCCTGGCAAAGATAGTCAAAAAGGTGCCGGCGGACACTGCGACGGCCAGTGTCGTCAGGACATTATGCTCGATAGGTAAGGACATAAACCGGCTGCAAATAGTGACCCTTATCGGCTGCCGGGATGTTCAGCAGGCAGGGCAGCCAGATCTGGTGGCAGCTGGTCTTCGGCGTAGGTGGCGGGGCTCATCTCGCAGGCACTTACAAATGGGCAACCATAATCAGGGTGGTTGCCAGCACTGCGGTCGACGATGACACCGATGGCAGCGATTATGCCACCGTGCGAACGGACGATATCGACGGTTTCCTGGACCCGTCCGCCACGGGTCACTACATCTTCAGCTATCAGGAATCGCTCACCATTGCCAATCTTGAAGCCGCGGCGCAAGACCAGGCGTCCGGAATCTTTTTCCGCAAAGATATGCCGCTTGCCCAGCTGCCGTGCTACCTCATGCCCAACAATGATGCCACCGATCGCCGGCGAGATGACTGCGTCGGCAGCGTACTCGCGCAACAGATTAGCAAGATGCCCGCAAATTTGTTCTGCAGCTGCGGTATCCTGCAATAATTGGGCACACTGAAAAAACTGGCGGCTGTGTAACCCTGATCTGAGGATAAAGTGTCCTTCAAGCAGCGCACCCGTGTGGCGAAACAATTCTTCGATTTGTTGTGATGTCATAGGTCAGCCTGCTGTGGTGGCGATCATTTCGATTTCAATCCGTGAACCCAGTGGCAGCGCGGCGACCTGGATCGTCGAGCGGGCAGGGTACGGTTCGTCCAGGTAACTTGCGTAGATCTCATTGACCGTCTGAAAATCACTCAGATCAGTCACGAAGATAGTAGCCTTGACTACATTGCTCCAGGAGCAGTTAGCTGCACCCAGCACCGCAGCCAGGTTTCTCATCACCTGGTGGGTTTGTTCTTCAATCGTTTCAGCAACCAGTTTGCCGGTCTCGGGATCAATCGGTACTTGCCCGGAGGTGGTGAGCAAGTTGCCGGTCAACGTTGCTTGTGAGTACGGCCCGATAGCTGCCGGGGCGCGATTGGTTTCGATAGCTTGCTTCATAGCAGTAGGTAGCCATAGCCGGCAGGAGGCAGCAAGACTAGATCGCTGGCACCAGCAATTAGTTTGCGGCAGGCTAACCCGTAGTCAATTGCTGATAGTTTTGCTATCGCAGGTATTTGCTTGCACTGTGAGTTTTGTGCTGGCCGGTGAAATACTGGCAAGAAACAGTTTGACCTCCGGTACACGATCATTAGGCGCAGCAAACGTAAAGTAGTAGAACGAATTTTTCGCAAACAGGTGCACGGTGTGGTAAGTCATACTGTCGTTAGAAATCACGTATTTTCGGCCGCTGTAGTCACCGGCAGTGTATGGCTTGTCACTAATTACTTCACCGTTGACCTGCTCCAGCATGTGCTTCAGCGCATTGTCATGCGTGCGCTGCTGCAACAGGCCGACCATAGGAATTGCAAACGAAGTTTTGCCTCCTGCCCATCTGTTCCCTGCTTCCTCGATCGTAAATTTGGCAGTTATAACCTTGCCTATTATGGTCGACCGTTCTTCCACAGTTAATTCGGGATCTACTGGCAGGCTGGCCGTCAGTGCCCAGTCTGCTGGCGTGGTAAATTCAGGCTGTGCGGCCATAGTGCCGGTCGCAACAATCAGGAATAACAAAAGTACTCTCATAGTCATATCGTACATCTTATTAACGAATGGCTGCATAATGTAAGTTGCGCACATTAAGTGGCTTTTGCGAAAAATCAATGATAACTGCTAATTAAGTTTCCAACTCCTCGGCCAGATCGCACAGCAAGTTGAGCATCGCTGCGAAGCGCTCGCGTCGCTGGTCATCCGTGATTAAACCGAGTTCTGCATAAGCCCAGTTGCCATTACCCAAGTAAATTGACCCCTTATTGGACTTCAGCGTGTTCAGGATCCACTGCATGCGCGCCTCAGTCAGTAATGCCTGAAATTTCTGCTCATGGCTGGTGCGGATTTCGATTACACTGTCAAAGTTGCTATTACCGGTTTTCCAGACTGGGTCTGATTTGCTCGCCTTGCTGGCAAAATTCCTGATCAGGCCAGCCAGCCCGATCTGCGCAGATAGCGTCCGATCAGCGGTCTCAACTTTAATCACCGTTTCGATTTGCCTGGTATTGCTCAACCCCTTGCCGGGTACTGAAACCGATACTTCGCGGCCGCGAAATTTTCCCCATAGTGACGGCTCCGGACGATGAAAGCCAAGCAGCCCTGCCGCAGGCAAATCCAACTCAAGAGCCAGACTGTCAGCCAGCTTTCGGTACTGGCTAGCCGTCTGATTGGCTGCCTGCCGTGCCAGCAACCAGAATAGCAATGCCACACCGACTACCAGTGCAATAACTAAAGGTAACTGCTCCATGCAGATAAAGTATTAGTCAGGCTGATTACTTCGGCTAGATATTTCATCTGCGAGCCGAGCTGAGCGTTTCCCTTTTTATTTTTCCATATCTTCGAGTTCGATTTCGAGGGCGCGGCCGGAGTGGAGGATTTCGAGCAGGCTGATCAAGAGTGAGATCAGTATCAGGATCAGGCTGATTGCCGGGAACAGGATCGAGGGAGTGGTTAGGTTGACTTCCATAAGAGGTGGCAGTTAATATTAATGATGGTCACTGGGAAAAACATGCTATTGGAGTAAGGCAGTTGAGGATTTCTTGTGCAAGTCAACTGGACTGATTGAGGAATCTGGCCCGGGAGCCCTCCGATAGTAAGCCAATAAGGATAAACACCCCTAGCGGCAGAAAAAGTGAGGGGGTATACAATCCGCCGATTGCCACACCGGCAACCCATGCCCAGAAGCGGTTGTTTTTGAGGTGCACAATGACAATTTCAAGAAATATTACAAATGGCAAGGTGAAGATGGCAATGATGATAAGCATCAATGGACTCAGTTCTTCAAAATCATCCGGGAGAAAAAATACGCCAGCCAGACAAGCTATCATGATAAGATAGTACAAGATGGTACTGATCCGTAGTGACCAAAGTGCCCAGGGTGTTCGATCTATCACGGCAAGTAGTTCTCCGCGAGAATGCTTAGCAGCTTGTCAATGCAGCAGTGATCGGCAATTGTCTGCCCGTCTGATTGGTTGAGGACAATGATCCGACAACTGTCAGGCACTGGCCGCATAGAGATCGAATAATGAGAGTGCTGCCGACGGGCTTTCTCGTCGGTTCTTTCCATCCAGGCTTCGCAGAGTAGGGATTTACTCGGAAACTCGCTGGATATTTGTGAGACTTCGACTGCCGCAGCAGTCGCAACCTTGTCCAGTTCGACCCATTCGTATTCCTGTTTGATCAGGATCGGGCCCAGGGCATCGAGGGTTTCTTCGCGGCTTGTGGAGTCATTCATGATTCTAGTATCTTATGAAATTATTAACTGCTTAAAGGTATGAGGTCAAAGAGCGAACGATTATTTCACTGAATTGGCAGTGAAAAATAGTAGATTGCTGGAGTTCCACTGTAACCGCGTGTCCCGGGTGAGCGCAATGCTTGGCGCTCAATCTATCAGGTTAGTCCGGTTGGACACTCTTTGATAGAAGCATTTGCGATACCAGTATGCCTTGAGGTTGCCCAGATTAACACTGTCAAGTTATTCAGCTGTGTTCCAGAAGGCAGCATTTTTTCGGCAGTCATTGAATGATACGTAAGAATCCTGCAGGCAGATCGATGAAAAGTAAGGATCGAACCATCAGCCGAAACAGCCCTTGGTATCGTATAGCGGTTCCGGGCAACTCGACTGCCAACAGGAATGTATCATGGACTGTCTCATTTTGATCATTACTGGCCATAGATAACCACTTGCTGGCTGAGGTTGCAGTTGTCCATGGCTGTCCATACAGAAGGCGAACCAAGCGTGCCGATCAATGCAGGAGCCAAGGATCATTCGAAATTTCAAGTGATTATAAGCTGTCAGCAATTGTGGGCATTGTGGTTCCTATATTTGACCTTTTTTAGCAAACTTTATGGCGTTGGCATCACAATTGCTACATCGCGCCGGTCAATTTCATCATCAAATAGGAAGATAATTTTATATATTTATGAAAAAAGCATATTTATTGGATATGGACGGAGTGATTTGCCGGGAAAATCAATTGATAGCCGGGGCTAAAGAAGTTGTGGATTTTTTCATCCAGCATGGCACACCGTTTTTATTCATGACCAATAATTCGCTACCGGTGCAGTGATCTGGAAACTGGCGAACCCAGCAACCGCTTAAATAGCCCGGCTTTCCAGTCGTCTGCAATTGTTGAAAATGACCTGCGGGAAGGCGATCGCCACCAGACAGACCGGCAGAATTTTAGGCGACGGAAACCGGCAATGACGCGGTAACCAAGCATTAGCCCGGATCAATCACAAACTTCGTAGCGAGACGCAGCGTGAGGTGCTTG
>CAZHRP010000124.1:0-7214 GCA_964535055.1 uncultured Chthoniobacteraceae bacterium | reverse complement strand
TTGGGTAATCGCAAGGGTAAGCTGACCGGTAATATCAAAATGCACATCTTTGAAAAAGATAAACTCTAAGAATTTCTCCATGATAATGCCGCCGCAATTGCGAACTTTGATTACTATACTTCTGACGCTGTTGACCTTAAGCTTAACTGCCGTCGCCCAGTCGGAACCGGCAGAGGCCGATTCGATCATCAACCAGGCCGGTGAGCCTGATACTATCCCCGAAGATGCCATCACCATAACCGCTGAAGAAGAAGCAAACTTCGATTCCAACACCCGGGTCGCGATCTTCATCGGCAAGGTGGCGGTCGACGATCAACAGTTTTTTATGACCTGCGATAAGCTGACCGTCTATCTCAATAAAGAGGGTGGAGGTATGAATCGTGCCGAAGCGGAAGGCAACGTCAACATATTACAGAAGTCCGGTCCCGATAATGAAGGCGACCCATCGCGCGGCAAATCGCAGCGTGCAATTTATAATCCGGAGCAGGGGACGGTGACCCTGATCGGCTCCCCCGAGGTCCAACAAGGAATCAACCTGCACCGGGCTGCCCGCCCGGATACGACTATGATTCTCAACCCGGACGGCCAGCTGCAAACCAATGGCCCCAGCAGAACGTTCATCCAGGATCGCGAGGCCGCCCAATGAGCAAGTCGAGCCAAGCTACAGCAACTCAAACAAAACCGCCAGCGGCCCAGAAAAAGCCGATCCTGAGCACCGAAAAGCTGGTCAAGATTTATGACGGCAGGGCAGTAGTCAATGGCGTCGACATCAATGTCAAGCAGGGTGAAGTGGTCGGCCTGCTGGGTCCCAACGGGGCCGGTAAAACAACCAGCTTTTACATGATTGTCGGCCTGGTGCGCCCCAATAGCGGGCGTGTGCTGTTCCAGGATACCGATGTCGGTGACTACCCGATGTTTCGCCGGGCCCGCATGGGGATGGGGTACCTGCCGCAGGAAGAATCGATTTTCCGCAAGCTGACCGTGCGTGAAAATATCATGGCAATCCTCGAAACCCAGCCGCTTAGCAAGTCTGAGCGTGAGGATCGTTGCCAGGAACTCCTGCAGCAGTTTGGGATCGAGCATCTGGCCAAAAATACCGCACTGACCCTCTCCGGTGGCGAGAAGCGCCGCTTGACGATCGCCCGCTCACTGGTTACCAAGCCCAGCTTGCTGATGCTCGACGAACCATTCAGCGGGGTTGACCCGATCGCTGTTTACGATGTCCAGCAGATCATCGAAAACCTCAGGGATTCGGGCCTGGCAGTATTGATCACCGACCACAATGTGCGCGAAACTCTCTCAGTGGTCGACCGTGCCTACCTGATTTTTGAAGGTCGCGTCGAGAGCGAAGGCACCAAAGACTTTTTGATTAACGATCCGGTGAGCCGGCAGTTATACCTGGGTGAACGCTTCCAGATGTAGCCGGCACGCCGCTATCCCTTAGGCCCATGGCCAGCAGTAAAACAGCACATATCGAACTGCCCACAGTCTCGGATTTTTACACCCGGCATGCTGAAAAGCTCCAACTACGCCTGATCAGCCCGGCGCTCGGCTTCGACCGCAAAGTTCGCGAACCGACCATCAATCGTCCCGGGCTCGCACTGTCCGGGTTTTACAAATACTTTGCCGAAAAACGGGTCCAGGTCATCGGCAGTGCCGAAATGTGCTACCTCCGCAGCCTCGATGCAAAAACCCGCGATCAGCGTTTCAGCGAGCTGTGCAACAAAAAAGTGCCCTGCATAATAGTTTCACGCAATGCTAGCCTGCCTAAGTCCATGATCAAAGTTGCCTCCGATGCCGGCGTCTCCATCTTCAAAACGCCGATGGTGACCATGCGCTTCATTAATGCCGCCACGCTGGCCCTCGAAAGCGATTTTGCCCCGACCACATCCAAACACGGCAGCATGATGGACATCATGGGGATCGGCACGATGATCTGTGGCAGCAGCGGGATCGGCAAAAGTGAATGCGTGCTGGGCCTGATCGAACGTGGTTATAGCCTGGTCAGCGACGATATTACCAGGTTCCGGCTGGTCGAAGGCCGCGACCTGATCGGAACCTCACCGCCATTGACCCGTACCCATATGGAAATCCGTGGCCTCGGTATCATTAATGTCTCAGCTATCTTCGGCGTCGGCAGTATCCGGCTGGATAAAAAACTCGATCTCATCGTGACTCTCAAAGATTGGGATGAACTCGAGGAGGTTGATCGCATCGGCCTCGAAAAAGAAACGCTGGATATCCTCGGGATTGCCATTCCCCATGTCACAATCCCGGTGCGCGTTGGTCGCGACCTGGCACGCCTGGTCGAGGTCGCCGCGCTCGACCAGAAGCTCAAAGCATTCGGCCATAATAGCGCGGTTCAATTTAATCAAAGATTGCTAGACCAAATGGCCAACACAAGCTAGTATTGACGTCAACCTCCAGAATTGACTAAACTTCATGCGCATTTTGGGCAAAGATAATCCTACAGATAACCTGGAAAGAATTTCCGCAGAACTTGTGGTGACCAACAAGCTTGGTCTGCACGCGCGTCCTGCTGCCATGTTTGTGAAAATCTCCAATCAGCATAAGTCCGAAATCTGGGTCGAAAAGGATGGCGAGGAGGTTAATGGTAAAAGTATCATGGGCCTGATGATGTTGGCTGCCGGGCAAGGCTCGCGCCTCACTGTCTCTGCCGAGGGTGCGGATGCCGGAGAAGCTATCGATGCCTTGCGGAGCCTGCTCGAAGGCAATTTCAACGAAGATTAACAAGAACCAGCACCAGGCATTCTGCTTATCTAAGCGATTTCCACGGAAGTCATCTTGGCCAGGGGGATGCCGGAGTCGCATGCAGCAACCAATGGCCAACATGGATCCGCCAGCTAACGAAATTCGTCTTCAGGGCATCGGCGTTGCTCCGGGGATCGCGCATGGTATCGTCCAGCTGGTTGCCGAGGAAGACGATGAGCCGCAGGTCTACCGGATCCCGGAAAGCGGAATAGATTCGGAGATCAGTCGGCTCAAAGCCGCGCTGCTGGCTACCCGTGAACAGATCGTCGAAATGCAGCGGCGAATCGCCGGTGCAATCGGTGCCAAGGACGCTGGCATCTTCGATGCCCACGTGCTGGTAGTCGAAGACCAGACTTTAATCGACGAGGTCATCAAGATGCTGCGCGAACAGCGTTTCAACGTCGAGTATACCTTCCACAAGGTAGCCATGCGGTATGCCCGCAGCATCGGTGACATCGACGACCCGTACCTGCGCGAGCGGGCGCTCGACATTCAGGATGTGACCAGGCGGGTCATCCGCAATTTGACCGGCAGTTCATTGCGCAAGCACGAGCACATGGAGCAGCCGCATATCCTGGTGGCTCATGATATCACCCCTTCGGACACTGCCACTATGAATCGCGAGCTGGTGCTGGGATTCGCGACCGATGGTGGCAGCAAGACTTCACACACAGCTATTATGGCTGGATCTTTGAATCTGCCGGCGGTGGTTGGCCTGCACTCGATCACCTACAAGGTACGCACCGGCGATCAGATTTTGCTGGATGGTTATAACGGCCTGGTCATCATTAAGCCCAGCGAGCAGACGCTCGCCGAGTACAATCAGATTGCCAGCAAGAAAGACGAGCTGGAACGTCGCTTAGGGCAACTTCGGGAAGCGCCCGCGGTGACCACCGATGGCAGGCAAATCACTTTGTCGGCAAACATTGAAACCCCCGGTGAATTGCCGGCAGTGATCGCCAGCGGTGCCGAAGGGGTCGGGTTGTACCGGACCGAATTTCTGTTAATGAATCGTTCGACAGTTCCCGACGAGGAAACCCAGTACCGGGTCTACCGCAAAATTGTCAGTGGCTTAGCTCCGCATACCGTGATCATCCGGACCCTCGATGTCGGCGGTGACAAATTTGCGGCCAGCCTGGATAGCGGATTAGACGAAGCCAACCCATTTCTCGGCTGGCGGGCGATCCGGCTATGCCTCGAACGGCCGGAAGTTTTCAAACCGCAACTGCGGGCCATGCTACGGGCCGGGGTCCACGGCCGCGCCATGGGCATGTTTCCGATGATCAGTTCGCTGGATGAAGTTCACCAGGCCAATGCACTGGTCGCAGAGTGCGCAGAGGAATTGCGTCAGCAGGGAATTGAATTTGCCGAAGACATGAAGTTCGGCATCATGATCGAAGTGCCCAGCGCTGCAATGATTGCCGATAAGATTGCCCCGCATGTGGAATTTTTCAGTATCGGTACCAACGACCTGATCCAATACACGACCGCGGTTGACCGTCTGAACGATAAAATATCAGCACTTTATTCGCCGGCCCACCCCGGTGTGTTGCGTCTGATCAGGCAGGTCTCGGATGCGGCCCATGCGCACGGCAAATGGGTTGGCGTGTGTGGTGAGATGGCCGGGGACCCGCTATTCGTGCCGTTGCTAATCGGGCTCGACATTGACGAATTAAGCGTCGGCTCGATTCTGGTCTCGCGAATCAAGAGCGTAATCCGTAGTCTTGAACACGAGTATTGCAGAGACCTGGCAGCCCGCTGCCTCGAGCTTGCCAGCACCGGTGAAGTGATCCAGTTGTGTCGGGAGTTGGCTAATGAACGCTATCCGGAACTGGTCTAAATTTCACAAGGACCGACAGTTATGGCGATTTTGCAATTGGCTGGACTGGCTGATATGCTAATGTTTTTAGCTTAAAGATTTAATCAACCATTTAAGGCGGGGTGCCGCTTATTATGTCAGTAACAGTATCCATCCCTAGTCCAGCTAATAGCCAGTCAGACTTTCGCGCCCGGTACTGCCGCGCCTTTGAAGTCATGCTGCAAGCCAGAATGCTGGACGACAAATTTGCCAGCCTGTACCGGGCCGGCAAGATCCACGGCGGCGTATTTCTTGGTCGTGGCCAGGAGGCACTGAGTGCGGCACTCGGGCTACAGCTGCAGGAAGGTGACGTTTTTGCACCATTGATCCGTGATCAGGCCGGACGGCTTGCGTTTGGTGAGACCTTGCTCGATGCTGTACGCACATATCTTGGTTCGCCGCTCGGCCCGATGCGGGCGCGTGACGGTAACGTCCACCGCGGGCGTCCACAAGCCGGCCTGCTGCCCATGATCAGCCATCTCGGTGCGATGATCTCAGTCACCAACGGTTGTTTGCTGGCCCGCAAATTCCGCGGTGAACACGGATTTGTAGGGGCAACATGTATTGGAGAAGGTGGGACTTCGACCGGTTCTTTCCATGAAGCTTTGAATATGGCGGCAGTTGAGAACCTGCCGCTGGTGCTGGTTGTAGCGAATAACCAGTACGCTTATTCCACGCCCAACGAGTGCCAGTTTGCCTGCAGGGATCTGGTCGATAAGGCTGTCGGCTACGGAGTCAGTGGCCATACTGTAGATGGTACGGAGCTGGGTAATTGCCTCGAAGTGCTGCAAACAGCGCTGCAGGCAGCCCGCAGTGGCGACGGCCCGCAGCTAGTAGTTGCCTCTTTGTTACGGCTGGCCGGACATGGTGAGCACGATGTGGCACAATATGTGGATGAACAACTGAAACGTTCTCATCTCGGGCGCGATTGCCTGCAGGTTGCCGAACAGTTTCTGCTCGAGCAACAATGGCAGAGCGCCGACGGAATTGCACAGCTGCGCCAGGAAATTAACCAGCACATCAACGATATTGTCGAAAGCGTGCAGCAGGAAAAAGGTCCAGATCCCTACACTGAAGACTGGCACGCTCTGGCAACTAGCCGCTTGCTGGATGGGTATCATTCATCATGAGTATTACGTATCTGGATGCTATTAGAGAGGCCCAGGCCCGTGCTCTGGCAGATGACCCGCGGGTGTTTATCTACGGCCAGGATGTCGGGGCGTTCGGTGGTGCTTTCAAAGCCACCAAAAACCTAGCCAAGGAGTTTCCCGGGCGCGTGCTTGATTCCCCGATCAGTGAAGATGCCATGGTCGGCAGTGCCGTTGGTGCGGCGATTGAAGGCATGCGTCCGATCATCGAAATGCAGTTTGCCGACTTTTCAACTGCCGGATTCAACCAGATTGTCAATCAGGCGGCTACCTTGTTCTGGCGCACCGAAGTGCCCTGCCCGATTGTGATCCGGCTGCCTTCCGGTGGTACCTCCGGCGGTGGACCATTTCATTCCCAGAGCATGGAGTCGATCTATTCGCATTATCCCGGCATAGTAGTTATGACCCCGGCGACCGTAGAAGATGTCTTCAGCATGCTGCTTGAGGCGGTGGCGATTGATGATCCAGTCATCTTCTGCGAGCATAAATATTTATATAATCATTTGAAGGCGGAGCAATTGCCCACCCAGGCCCTGCCCGCCGGGGAAGCCCGGATTGCGCGCCAGGGTCGGGATGCCACCGTAGTTACCTATGGAGCCATGCTGCATGAGGTGCTGGCAGCAGCAGATGAGTTGGCCGGAGAAGGTACCGAGATCGAAATTGTCGATTTGCGGACCGTACGTCCGATCGATACCGATACCGTGTTGGCTTCGGTTGCCCGGACCGGCAGGCTGTTGGCGGTGGCCGAGGGCTGGCCGTGGGGTGGCGTCACTGCCGAGGTAATCGCCCGGGTGGTCGAAGAAGGATTTACCCTGCTGGATGCACCGCCGGTCCGGGTTAATGCCAGGGATACCCCGATTCCCTATCACCCCAATCTATGGGCGGAGCACCGGCCACGGGCCGCGCGCATCCTGACCGAAGTCCGCCGCTTATTAAGACAATAATTTAAGGATAAATCTATGCCACAAGTTCCAGTAATCATGCCGCAGCTTGGCGAAGCGATCGCTGAAGCCACCGTCATTCGCTACTTAGTTCAACAGGGTGACCAGGTCGAGGTCGACCAGGATGTCATGGAAGTGGAGACCAATAAAGCGGTCATGAGTGTTACTGCACCCTGTGATGGCACCCTAGTGGAGTGGACTGCCCGGGAAGGGGAAAGCTATGCGGTTTCCAGCGTGCTGGGCCAGTTGGAAGTTACGGCCGAGGTTGCTGAGCGCATGGGTATCACCGAGACTCCAGCCGCCCCTGCCGATAATGGTGGCGCGGCGCAAACCGCCAAATCATCGCCGCCGCCCGAACCCAGGCATGTCACTACCGTCAAGCCAACCGTGCGCGGCCTGCCGGTGCCGGCCGAACATGCTGCGCGTGCCAGCTTTATTTCACCACGACTCAAGGCCAGGATGAATGAATTCGGATTGCACTCCGCCGACCTGGCC
>CAZHRP010000123.1:6706-7215 GCA_964535055.1 uncultured Chthoniobacteraceae bacterium | reverse complement strand
ACCCCCAACCGACGGTTTTGGAGACCGTTGCTCTACCAATTGAGCTACTGACCTAATTGTTGGCGTGAACCAAACTTAACTCCAGCACTTTACTACTGCCAGTTCGATCCGTCCACGCCATTCTGGTTATTCAATAATATCACTCACACGTCCGGCACCAACTGTTCGGCCACCTTCGCGAATCGCAAATCGGATGGTTTTTTCCATCGCAATCGGAGTAATCAACTCAACCTCCAGCGATACATTGTCGCCTGGCATTACCATCTCCACGCCATCAGGCAGCTTGATCGAGCCAGTGACATCAGTCGTCCGGAAATAAAACTGTGGGCGATAGTTCGAGAAGAATGGGGTATGTCGACCACCTTCATCCTTACTGAGAATGTAGACCTCACATTTAAATTTTGTGTGCGGGGTGATGGTTCCAGGTTTGGCAATGACCTGACCGCGCTCGACATCCGTCTTTTTGACACCACGCAGCAACAGCCCGACATTGTCGCCGGCCTGGGCTT
>CAZHRP010000123.1:0-6696 GCA_964535055.1 uncultured Chthoniobacteraceae bacterium | reverse complement strand
GCGGAACATTTCGATGTCGGTACAAACAGTCTTTTGCGTGTCACGAATACCAACGATTTCAACCTCAGCCATTTTCTTGAGGATTCCACGCTCGACACGGCCGGTGCAAACGGTTCCACGACCTTCAATGTTGAAAACATCTTCGATCGGCATCAGGAAATCGAGATCAACCGGGCGCTCCGGTACCGGAATGTACTCATCGATTGCTTCTACCAGCTTCATGATATTAGCCACCTGATCGGCATCACCGTCAAGGGCCTTCAGTGCGCTGCCTTTCACCACCGGAATGTCATCGCCAGGAAATTCGTAAGAATTCAGCAATTCGCGGACTTCCATTTCAACCAGTTCCAGCAATTCCTCGTCGTCGACCATGTCAACCTTATTGAGGAAAACTACGATTGCCGGCACACCAACCTGACGCGCCAGCAAAATGTGCTCACGGGTTTGTGGCATCGGGCCGTCAGCCGCGCTGCAAACCAGGATCGCGCCATCCATCTGCGCCGCTCCGGTAATCATGTTTTTCACATAGTCAGCGTGTCCCGGGCAGTCAACGTGTGCGTAATGCCGGTTTTCACTCTGATATTCGACGTGCGCCGTATTAATAGTAATGCCACGCTCTTTTTCTTCCGGCGCATTATCGATGGAGCCGTAATCTTTTGCTTCGGCGAAACCTTTCTGCGCCAGTACTGTCGTGATTGCCGCGGTGAGAGTCGTCTTGCCATGGTCAACGTGACCGATAGTTCCGATGTTCACGTGGGGCTTATCGCGTTTAAATTGATCCTTTGCCATTGGATGGTCTCCTAGGTGATACTTCTACTTTTTCCTAATTAGTATTTTGTATTGTTATTGTTCTGTGAAACGTCCGTGCATCAGTTCTTAGCGAGCCCATGACCGGGATTGAACCGGTGACCTCGTCCTTACCAAGGACGTGCTCTACCTACTGAGCTACATGGGCTGTTGCAGAACCGACAGATTGCACCGCTACCTAAAAGGTGCCGTGCTCTCATTGCCGACGCTTGTCATATTCGTCATCTCACCACGAGGCAAAAAGCCCTGCCCGCATAGCTTAATGACAGCTATGACAGCCAGGGGCCGAATTCCCTCGTTTTGAAAAAAACGAACGATAGATTTAACAGATTGGCAATTTCTGTCAAAGGAATTCTAAAGAAAAATAACCACTCCGCAAAATCCGGCAGATTTCCTTCCAGGCAGAAAAAAATGCGGCGGGAAGGAATCCCCCCCGCCGCATTACTTGTGCGCCACAGGAGAGCAACGCACAATTTTTCCAGGTTAAGGTACTAGATCGCTTTGTCGCCGGTTTCGTCGGTACGAATCCGTACTGCTTCTTCGACCGCCAGTACGAAGACTTTGCCATCACCGATTTTGCCGGTTTTGGCAGCTTTGACGATGGCCGCGCTGGCTGATTCGACCAGGTCGTCAGCCAGTACAACTTCGAGTTTAATCTTGGGCAGGAAATCCACCGTGTATTCACTGCCACGATAAATTTCGGTATGGCCTTTCTGGCGCCCGAAGCCTTTGACTTCACTGACTGTCATGCCCTCGATACCAAGGTCAGCCAGCGCATCCTTCACTTCCTCGAGCTTGAACGGCTTAATGATTGCTTCTATTTTCTTCATTTTTCTTACTTTCTAATTCTGATTTTTCTGTTCTGGCAACCCGGCAATTGCCGGGCTGCCACACTAACAGAACACTATTTATTTACCGGTTAGCCACAAAGTCAGGATAAGCCTCCTGGCCATGTTCGCCGATATCTAAGCCTTCTTCCTCTTCCTCGGCGCTGACACGCAAGCCCATGATGGCTTTGATCGCGATGAAGATGATTAATGAAGCAGTAAATGCGAAGGCCGAAACGGCCAGAGTACCATAGAGCTGGGTAATAAAGCTGAAGCCTGCACCTTCCTGCTGGAAGATCGCAACTGCGATAGTACCCCAAATTCCACAGATACCATGGACAGAAATTGCACCGACCGGGTCATCAATCTTGATTCTGTCAAAGAACAGGATCGAGAAGACCACAATGATACCGGCGATCAGACCGATAATTACAGAACCGAGCAGTGTGACACTGTCAGCTCCGGCTGTAATGCCTACCAGACCGGCCAGAATACCATTCAAGGCCATCGATAAATCCGGCTTTTTAATAAAGAGCCAAGAGGTAAAGATTGCAGCAATTGCGCCTGCTGAGGCAGCTACCGCCGTCGTCACAAACACGAAGGAAACACCCTCAGGTGCTGCGCTCAGTACTGAACCGCCATTGAACCCGAACCAGCCGAGAAACAGCAGAAATACGCCGATAGTCGCCAGCGGCATGCTGTGACCAAGGATCGGCTTGATCTTGCCATCCACATACTTACCGGCACGTGGTCCCAGGACTATCACGGCAGCTAGAGCAGCAAAACCGCCAAAGGCATGTACCAGCGAGGAACCTGCAAAATCATAGAAACCAGCAGCATCGAGCCAGCCTTCACCCCATTTCCAGGAGCCGGAAATCGGATAGGCAAACATTACCAGCAATGTCGCACCCAGCATGAATGATGGCAGCTTAATGCGTTCAGCCACCGCACCGGAGACAATCGTCGCTGCAGTTGCAGCAAACATCGCCTGGAAAATGAAATCAGCCCAACCGGTCATGCACAAGCCAGTGCCACCATACGAAAAGTCGGTACCTCCATAATCGGCCATTGTCACCGGACTACCCATAGCAAAGATGCCAGGGTCACCTTCCCCAAAGCCGGGATACATCGCATTGAAGCCCCATACCAGATAGGTCAAAATGCCCATGCTGATAATGAATACATTTTTGAACAGGATGTTCGTAGTATTCTTGGACTGCGTCAGGCCGGATTCCAGAGTCGCAAAGCCAAGGTGCATGACAAATACCAGCGCTGCTGCGATCAATGTCCACAAAGTACTGGTAGTGAAGAAGTCAAAGGTCTCACCGTAGGTTTCTACCAGGGCGACATAATCTTCATCAGGTTCTGCCGGACCGGTTGCCTCTTCTACCGGGGCTGCTTCATCCTCGGCAATAGCAGATGGTGCTATTGGCCCGAGAGCCGTTAGTGTCAGCGCGCCTACTCCCAGCAGGAGCGCCCATTTTTTAATGTCTTTATACATAGTGTATTTTTGTTTGTTTTTGTTGATTTGGTGCCAGATGAATTGTCATCTGCTACACCCTGTAACGGTACCGCGTCTTTTCCGTCGGCCTGCCTGCATGGTTGACAGACAGGCGGAAAGGACACGGTGATCCGCACGCGCTCCCTAAGCAATTGGCATGCCAACCCGCATAATTAGCTGATTTTCTAGAGTAACTGTCGCAATTTATGCAGATTCCCCCACAACCTGGTGTATAAAATTATACAGCAGGCGCTCTTCCCGCTGCTGCTCATTTTGTTGCAAATGAGACAGTTAATTTGACTGTTAGATTGACAACCACAGCTAAATTTGTTGCACTAAGCGGGTGAATATTCGTTTGTTTTCTGCTGCACTAGTAATTGTCTTTGCCCTGGCCTCTTGTACAACGCTGGCCAACCGGCGCGATTTATTTGGACCAAACAAGCCTGAAGGGGAATACACCAACCGCTACAATGAAGCGATCGGTAAGCCCTCGAAATCCGGTAAGCCGGTATTTCGTTACCGCACCACCTACGGTGTCCCCAATTGATTGACTGACAGCAGCAGCACCGCCACCGACTCGATGGGCCAGCCATGTACCATTGCTCTGGTAGCCCACGACGGTAAAAAAGATGACTTGCTCGACTGGGTCAGGGTTTACCGGGAACAATTGGCCGAACACAACCTGCTGGCGACCGGTACCACCGGCAAACTAATCAGTAAGGTTACCGGCCTGCAGGTAGAAACAATGCTCAGCGGGCCACTAGGAGGCGATTTGCAACTTGGCACTCGCATTGCCGAAGGCGCTGTCGATATCCTGATCTTTTTCTGGGATCCGCTGGCCTCACAACCCCACGATCCTGACGTCAAGGCGCTGCTCCGAATCGCCGCTGTCTGGGATGTCGCCGTCGCCACCAACCGCGCCACCGCCGATTTCCTGATGTCCTCACCACTCCTCAACGACGGCTACCGCCGCCGCCCGCCGGACTTTTCAGCCCACCTGACAAGATTGGATCGGTAGCTATTATCAGGGGCCACAAAGCCATTCGTGTTCCATCAGCTAAATAAATTTTTCCTGAAACAGCCAAGATCAGAACTACTGAGTGTAGTTACCTCTCACTGTCTGTGAAAACTGCGCCAGAGTTCACTAGACACATTAAAGCGGATACAGCTTCATAATTTGCCGAAGGATAGCTGGCACAATTAGACAGCATCAAAAATGAAGATCATCCATTCATTCGAGCTACTAGCTACCGACAAGCTCTAATACCCCTTGCTTGGCTTTGCTCCGTGTTTTTATGACGTGAATTTGGATATTAAGATCTAGTCTGAGTAAAAACGAAATGAGCCTGTCCATCGTAAAACCTGTCAAGTTTCCCTTCTTTAATCTGGAAATGTCTGGTTGCTTTGCTCCGATTAAGTCAGCTGCTTGTTTTTGAGTAAGCTTGCGTTTCTCGATAGCTTTGACTATTTGCAAGGCCAGGTCCGCCTTCGCTTTGTATTCTGAGGGATTTTCAATGCCCAAGTCATGAAAAACATTCCCTGATCCGCGAGTTATTTTTTTGTTTTCTTCTTTCACTATTACTGCTCCTGTTTCTGATCTTCGATAGCAATTTTGAGACGTTGAATGATTAAATCCAAATCATGCTTTGTGGTAGCAATGCCGCGCGTTGCTTTCTTCTGAAAGCAATGCAACACATAGATTTTACTTGTAAACTTCGCTATATAAACTGCCCGGTATGTATTGCCTTCATAGTTATCCCTCAGCTCATAGACACCTTTGAATCCCTTGCCCTTCAGTGGCTTGGCATCATGGGGAGTCGAACCTTGCTGTACCTCGTGAAGGCGAAAGCCAAAAAACTGTTTCACAGCAGCAGGAAATCTCTTCAGTTCTTTTAGAGAGGTTCCTACCCAGTCAATCGGCTTTTCAGCACCCATTTATTAAATATAGTACATCTACTATATGTTAAAAGTAAAAAAAGAGTGCTGCTAGTCCTCCTGAATTCAGACTGCGTTACCACCAACCAGCACTGGCACTTGGAATGAGTTCATGCACATTATCTGCGCACTCGACTTGAGATTCACATGGCTATTAGACTGCTACTATTGCTATGAGCTGCTACTCATTCCAGATGCGGCAGCTTCCAACCAAGCATTTACGCTATCATCCCCCGAAATGAACTATTACGGCTTCCGCTAGCCTTTTCAAATCACGGCAGTTGAGGTACTATCCAGCACTAGAATTAAAGCCTGCCTTCACTACTGGTATGCACTATGGTTACGTCGCTTGTTCACTTGCGCAGGTTCTGGGAAGCATGTTAATTATTCTCTATGAGCACGCTAGAGGAAATAGTAGCTGCTGCAGACCAGCTGCCAAAAGAGCAGCTAAAGAAATTGTTGCGTTTTATGGCCGACAAGGTCGGTCGGAACAATACTGACGATCCATTTGACGCCGCGATAGGTGCGTTTGTAGGTCCAGACGATGCTACCGGACGTTGTGCCGAAGAAATCCTTTACGGCAGGGAAACTGATGCATGACTGCGTTTCTAGATACGGGCGCGATTTACGCTCTCGCCGACCGCAATGACACGGATCATGTTGTTGTGTCAGAACATCAATCAACCACTGATTAACACTGTTCGATAAAAGAAAACAGAAAATGCCAACAGTTCTCCGAATAGGGCCATACCGATTCGCCTTCTACGCCTCGGATGGTGATGAACCTGTCCATATTCATGTCTTTCGCGATGATTGCATGACCAAATTTTGGGTCTCACCTCTGCGTATGGCAGTCAATGTTGGTTTCAACGCGAAAGAGTTGCGTGATATCGAAAAAATGGTAGAAGAGAATAAGAGTGAATTAGAAAGGAAATGGAATTCTTTGGCAATAGCTGAGCGAGAAGCTGAAGCCCGTAGTATAGAGGTCACCGACGAAGAATTGATCGTCCACCTCGTCGACGGAAGAACTGTATCTGCGCCCATTTCCTGGTATCCTCGTCTGCTCCATGGCACAGCAGAGGAAAGAAACCATTATGAGCTCACTGGGCGCGGATATGGAATTCATTGGCCATCCCTCGACGAAGACCTTTCCGTCAGGGGGTTACTCAAGGGCAATCCATCCTTTGAGTCTCAGGCTTCGATACAGCGTTGGCTCGATTCAAGGAAATAAATCGAACAATTCGAGGTAGGTAACGCCTACGACACACCTACTCTTGGCGATGGACACTGATAAAATAATAAATCCAGAGCTTACGCTTTGCAGGATCAGTGTGTATCAGTGGTTCTAAAGTTATCTCCCTCAATATAAATTCAGAGCCATAATCTAATAATATCAACTGGTAGTACGGTAGATACTATTTCAATGGGCTACTTCTTCATTCCAGATTCAGCGACCTCCAAGCCGGAAATTTCTCAACCTGACAACAAGATGTTCTATTACGGCTTCCGCTATTACCTCCCAACCCTCGGCAGGTGGCTGAATCGGGATCCGATTGAGGAAAGAGGTGGGGTGAATCTGTATGGGCTTACAGGGAATGATGGCGTCAATCGCATTGATCTACACGG
>CAZHRP010000122.1:0-7229 GCA_964535055.1 uncultured Chthoniobacteraceae bacterium | reverse complement strand
CGCGGCTTTCTGGAATGACTGGTATGTAAGGATCATGGTAGCTAACATTGGCACCCAGCTTGTGCAGACGTGCCAGCAGGTAAAGTGATGGCGATTCCCGCATATCATCTACTTCCGGTTTATAGGCCAGCCCGGCGATGAGTATGCGGGACTTATTGAGTGGCTTGCAGTGAAAATTCAGAGCTTCGGTTATCTTGCTAACGGTGTAATCCAACATCGAGTCGTTCATCTCACCTGCGAGCTCGATGAAACGAGTGTGTAGTCCGTATTCGCGGGCTTTCCAGGTCAAGTAAAAGGGGTCAATCGGAATACAGTGACCGCCCAGCCCCGGCCCCGGGTAAAATGGCATGAAGCCAAACGGCTTAGTTTTTGCAGCATCGATAACTTCCCAAATATCAATGCCCATGGCCATGAACACAACTTTGAGTTCATTGACCAAGGCAATGTTGACCGAACGAAAGATGTTTTCAGTAAGCTTGGCAGCCTCTGCTACCCTGCATGAAGATACCGGGACAAGCTGGTCGATCGCGCGGCCGTACAACTCGTGTGCACGACGCGTGCAAAGCTTGGTGAAGCCGCCAATAATTTTTGGGATATGGCGGACTTTACTGGCGGGGTTGCCCGGATCTTCGCGTTCCGGGGAGTATGCCAAATGGAAGCCAGCACCGGCCGACAGACCGGATTCCGCTTCCAGCACTTCGCGCAGTTCACCTTCTGTCGTGCCGGGGTAAGTGGTACTCTCAAGAACAACCAGCTTGGCAGGACCATCGGCCAGGTATTGGCCAATCACCCGGGCAGTCGACATGATATAGGATAGATCCGGCTCACGGTATTTATTGAGCGGACTGGGAACACAGATGATCACGGCGTTGCACTCCCTGATTAATGAATAATCGCAGCTGGCGCGAAAACGGCCGACTTCCAGTTGGCTACTCACCTTTACGTCTGCAATATGTTGGATGTAGCTGGACCCTGCATTCAACATTGTCACCTTGCCGGGATCAATATCCAATCCGGTGACGTGATGTCCTGATTCTGCAAGCACCAGTGATAATGGCAGTCCCACATAGCCAAGCCCGATGACAGCTACTTTTTCCATGTCACTTGAAGATAGCTTGGAGAAATACAGCTGTGCAATCAATCTGCTAATTATTTGGCCTGACTTCAATCGTTCTTGCCATGCCCTGATGCGGCTCGCATAGAATAAGCAGGAAACCACTATGCCAGATTATTTTGCACACCAGACGGCAATTATCGACCAGGGCGCACAAATTGGTGCGGGCACACGCATTTGGCATTTCTCACACATCTGTGCAACTGCCGTAATCGGCCAGAATTGCAACCTCGGGCAAAATGTGATGGTCGCGGACCAGGTTGTGGTCGGTAATCAGGTGAAAATTCAGAACAACGTCTCAGTGTACACCGGGGTGACACTGGAAGATGATGTTTTTTTGGGGCCATCATGTGTGTTGACGAATATCACCAATCCACGCTCACAGATTGTCAGACGCAACCTATACGAACAAACGCTCGTCCGCCGGGGAGCGACGGTCGGGGCCAATGCAACCATTGTCAGCGGAGTTACTCTTGGGCGCTACTGCTTCATTGCTGCCGGTGCCGTGGTTACCGGAGATGTGGCGGATTACGAACTGATCGTGGGAGTACCTGGCAAGACCGCTGGATTCATGAGTCGCCACGGACACCGGCTAACATTTAATCAATCCGATGAGGCGGTCTGCCCGGAGTCCGGATTCCGCTACCGCATAGCTGATGATCAAGTTCGCTGCCTTGACCTCGACGAGGAAGAGGCTTTGCCAGGGTCACAGGCTACCGGAGCCAGTTCCTATGATACTTTCAGGCAGTCTGAAAATGGTTTATCCGGTGAGCATGGCTAATTTAAGTGGGGATTAAGTATGCTTCTGACAGTCATCGGTGCCAGACCACAATTTATCAAGGCAGCTCCTATGTCTGCCGCCCTGCTGGCAGCAGGGGTTGAAGAAAAAATCTTACATACCGGCCAGCATTATGACCAGAATATGTCGCAGAGCTTTTTTGATGACCTCGGGATACCAGTGCCGATCCATAACTTGGCTGTCGGCAGTGGTTCGCATGGTCAGCAGACAAGTGTTATGCTGACCGGTATCGAGCGTATTTGCCTGGAGCTGTGTCCGCAGGCAATGCTGGTATTCGGTGATACGAACTCGACACTGGCCGCAGCCCTGGCCGCAGCAAAATTAGGCATTCCGATTGCGCATGTGGAAGCGGGTTTGCGCAGCTTCAACCGCCAAATGCCCGAGGAAATCAATCGGGTGCTCACTGATCATCTTTCACGTTGGCTGTTTTGCCCGACCGAAAATGCAGCTCACAATCTGAGTCGGGAAGGGATTGACCATGCTGAGGTACACGTAGTGGGTGATATTATGTATGACATTTTACTACAGACGCAGGCGGGTATTGGCGATACACCATCGCCAGCTCGAGCAAATGGTGTTACCTCCCGTTACATAGCTGCTACCATTCATCGTCAGGAAAATACTGATAACCTCGAAAACTTGCGCGAGATTATTAACGGATTTCAACAAATTGAGTTGCCGGTGATCCTGCCGATGCATCCACGCACACGCAAAGTATTAAAACAGCTGCAATATACGCCGGAACAATTAAAAGAGCAGGGAGGACTGCATATTATCGAGCCGCTGAGTTACCCGGAAATGGTTAAGCTGTCAGCAGAAGCAGAAGCCATATTTACAGATTCCGGTGGTTTGCAGAAGGAGGCCTATTGGCTCAAGACCCCATGCTTCACGATACGGGATCAAACCGAATGGGTGGAAACTTTAGAACTTGGCTGGAATCAGTTAATGCCCGCAAATGCTGGCGCAATCGCTGCTGCGGCGAACTCAATAAAAAGGCCGCACAGGCACCCACCAGTCTACGGCAATGGCCATACTGCAACTCGAATCGCTGACATATTAAGAATCTCTTTGCTAAAATGAGAAAACCCGTTTAGCCATCTGTGGCCAAACGGGTCTCCTCGTTTTCCGGGGGGAAAAGGACGTTACTGGAGAGAATCTTTGAAAGCCTTGCCAGGTGAAAATTTCACGCTTTTGGAGGCTTTAATCTGGATGGATTCACCGGTTTTCGGGTTAATCCCGGTGCGAGCAGCACGCTCTGAAATTTTAAATGTTCCAAAGCCAATCAATTGCACTGAGTGCGGGCTTTGTTTAAGTCCGGTTTTGATTGCATCGAGCACAGCGCTAACGGCGCGTTCTGCATCGGCTTTGCTGGTATCAGCTCCCAGGGACTGTTGTACGCTATCGATAAGTTCTGCCTTGTTCATACCTATTATGTTATCTCCTGTCTGTTTCGATCATCTTGCTTATGTGCTTATGTATTTAAGCCTGATGATTTAATTTGTTACACCGCCAACTGTGCGGAAACTTAAATCAAAAGAAATTTCGGCAAGTATGTAAAGTCAATTATTCAATTATTTTATACCCACTCGCCGGCACGGATCACCGCATTTTTGGGGACGACGACGATGCCGTCACGAATGTAAAAGTTGGCTGCATCGTGGTGTTCGGGTTTGCCCTCGGGAGTGACTACGGCACCATCACCGATGCGGGCATTTTTGTCGATGATGGCACGTTCGACCACACAGTTGCGTCCAATACCGATTGGGGGGTCGTCTGGGTTGGCAGGCGGCTTGTCATGTTCGTAATGGTCGGCACCCATAATAATTGAGTCCCGCACAGTAGCTCCAGAATTGATAACCGAACGCACGCCAATTATACATTTTTCGAGATGGGCATCTGAGATGACGCAACCGTCGGAGATGATGGCCCGCTGCAGGCTGGCTGCATTGATCTTACTGGCAGGCAGGAACCGCGGGTGGGTATAGATGGGTGACAGGCTTTCAAAGAAAGAAAACTTGGGGATGATGTCGGTCAACTCCAGATTGGCATCGTAGAATGAGCGGATGGTACCGATGTCTTCCCAATAGCCCTGGAAAATGAATGAGCTAACCCGGTTCGATTTGATAGTTGCCGGAATGATATCGCGACCAAAATCGAAGCTTTCGTTAGCGAGGCACTGTTTTAAGATCTCGCGGTTGAATACGTAAATACCCATCGAGGCCTGATACAACTTGGCGGTTGGCTCCAGACCGAGTGGCTTGAGCAGTGCTTTCGGCATGGTGAGATCATCGAGCTGTTCGTCCTGTTTTGGTTTTTCTTCAAACCTGGTAATCAGACCTTCTTCATTCGAGTGCATGATTCCGAAGCCCTTAGCCGCTTCACGATCGACCGGAATAGTCGCAATCGTGATATCGCTGCCGGATTTGATGTGCTGGTTAAGTAGCTTGCGATAGTCCATGCGGTACAACTGATCACCGCTGAGGATCAGGTAGTAGTCATAATGGGATTCGAGAAAGTAGCGCAAGTTCTGACGTACTGCATCTGCTGTGCCCTGGTACCAGGTTGTACTGTGCGGGGTTTGCTGGGCTGCCAGAATTTCGACAAAGCTGCGTGAGAAGTGGTCGAACTTGTAGCTTGCATGGATATGGCGGTGCAGGGAAACACTATTGAACTGAGTCAGGATGTAGATCTGTCGAATCCCGGAATTTAAGCAGTTGCTGATCGGGATGTCGACCAGGCGATACTTGCCGCCGAGCGGTACTGCAGGTTTCGACCGATCTTTGGTAAGTGGAAACAGGCGAGTGCCTGCACCGCCACCCATAATGATAGCCAGGGTATTATCGATAATATCGTGAAGTGAGTTATTGCTTTGCATGGAATTTCCGGGGTGGCCGATGCAATGCCGTTGCACTGAGCGGCAAAGTTACGAACATTCTCATCTTGCCAGATAGTAATTACACTTGTCACTATCGATTTCAAATCATGTGTGGAATTATCGGTTATGTTGGTACGGGTGAGGCAGTGCCGGTACTGTTGGCGGGGTTGCGGCGGTTGGAGTATCGGGGCTATGATTCAGCCGGTTTAGCAGTTTTGAATGCTGCCGGGATAGAGGTGCACAAAAGCACTGGCCGCATCGACAAATTGGCGGAGTTGGTCGCTGCTGAACAGGCATGCGGCTTGCAGGGGATTAGTCATACCCGATGGGCTACGCATGGTGGAGTGAGTAATGAGAATGCTCATCCGCATCTGGACGCCAGCGGCAAGTTGGCATTGGTGCACAATGGTGTCATTGAAAACTATCAGCAAATCAAGGAACGGTTAAGCGCTGAGGGGCATCGATTTTTGTCGGCTACCGACACTGAAGTACTGGCTCACCTGATAGGCAGACAGTATGACGAACTTGGAGGTGAGCACGGGAAGGACAGACTCCTCAGTGCCTTGCGCTTGGCCTTGCGTGAAGTGAGTGGAACTTATGGCATAGCGATCATGCATGAGGAGATCCCGGGGTTGCTGGTTGGTGCCCGGCGAGGTAGTCCACTGGTGGTTGGGGTTGGTCAGGGTGAACAAATTATTGCCAGCGATGTCAGTGCCATGTTGTCGGTCACACAGGATGCCATTTATCTGAACGACTACGATATTGTGGCGCTCACCAGTGCTGGTTTTGAGGTGACCACCCTGCAGGGGAGCGGTGTCGACGCTGTAGTCAGTAGGGTTGACTACACGGAAGAGGATGTCAGCAAAGGGACTTTCCCGCATTTCATGCTAAAAGAAATTTACGAGCAACCGGAGGCGATCGAAAATGCCTTGCGCGGACGCTTGAACTGGGAGGAAGCGACAGCCCAGTTGGGTGGGCTTAACATGCGCGCGCAAGATTTGCGCGATATTGACCGCATCATCATCGCAGGTTGTGGTACAGCGAGGCATGCCGGACTGGTAGGTGAGTACATTATAGAACAGCTGGCACATATTCCGGTTGAAGTCGAGTATGCCAGCGAGTTGAGGTACCGCAACATGCCTTTGGACAAGGGGACACTGGTATTTGTGATTAGTCAGAGTGGCGAAACGGCTGACACCTTGGCGGCATTGCGGGAAAGTCGGCGCAAAGGATTACGCACACTAGGTATCTGTAATAATGTTGGGAGTACCATTGCCAGGGAAAGTGACGGCGGAGTTTATATGCATGCGGGCCCAGAGATTGGAGTAGCTGCCACTAAGAGTTTTACTTCGCAAGTAATGATTACCGCATTGATCGGCCTGTTGCTGGGCAGGATCCGCTGGATGTCCAGTCCGGAAGGTATCAGTTTGATGGAAGAGATGCAGGCTATCCCGGACAAGATGCGTCAGATTATCAAGTTGGATGCGCAGATTAAAAAGATCGCAGAAAAGTATTGTGACATTTCCGGACTGATGTTTTTAGGGCGTCTGTCAAACTACCCGGTAGCACTGGAAGGGGCACTAAAAATGAAGGAGATCAGCTATTTACATGCGGAGGGTCATCCGAGTGCTGAGCTTAAGCATGGTGTCATTGCGCTGATCGAAGAAGCATTGCCAACCATAGTAGTAGCACCAGACGATGCTGTATTTGAAAAAAACTTAAGCAACATGGAGGAAGTTAAAGCCAGATGTGGTCCGATCATTGCCATTGGCAATGAAAATTCGTCCGAGCTGAGCAGGGTGGCGGATGATGTGATTCAAATTCCGGCTACCACACCGCTGCTGGCACCGCTGCTGACGGTAGTTCCACTGCAGATGCTTGCTTATCATATGGCGGTGTTGCTTGGCCGGGATGTTGATAAACCGCGTAACCTAGCAAAGAGCGTGACCGTAGAATAAAATATGTTGGATTCGGGCAAGCTCAAGGCGGATTTTCCGGTGCTTTCGCAGCAGGTAAACGGTCACCCATTAGTCTATTTCGACAACGCGGCTACATCCCAGAAACCGCGGCAGGTGATTGACGCAATAAGCGATTATTACGCCAGGGATAACGCCAATGTCCATCGCGGGATCCATACCTTGAGCAATCGTGCAACGGCGGCTTACGAAGGCGCACGGGAGCGGGTCGCGGAATTTATCAATGCCGCATCAGCACGAGAAATTGTCTTCACTCGCGGAACCACTGAAGCAATCAACCTCATTGCCAATACCTGGGGGGAGCAGCAGCTAAATGCAGGCGATACAATACTGCTGACCGAGCTCGAACACCACAGTAACATCGTGCCATGGCAAATGCTGGCTCAGCGCAAACAGGCCAAGCTTGAGTTCGTGCCGGTGGTCAAGGGTGATGCCGGGGAGTTGGATCTGGCAGGTCTCGAGGAA
>CAZHRP010000121.1:0-7233 GCA_964535055.1 uncultured Chthoniobacteraceae bacterium | reverse complement strand
CGACCGGCGTTGGGGTTTGGGGATTGAACCATCCGGTCGGCTGGGCCTGGGATATTACCAACTTTGTGTTCTGGATTGGTATTGGTCATGCCGGTACCCTGATCTCGGCGATCCTGTTCCTGACTCGCCAGAAGTGGCGTACTTCGATTAATCGTGCGGCCGAAGCGATGACCCTGTTCGCGGTGGTTTGTGCCGGTATTTTCCCAGCGGTCCATGTCGGTCGTTTCTGGATGGTCTGGTTCCTGGCACCGGTGCCCAACCCGAATTACATCTGGCAGAACTTTCGTTCACCGCTGTTGTGGGACGTCTTTGCGGTGTCCACCTACTTTACGGTATCGGTATTGTTCTGGTACACCGGGCTGGTGCCGGATTTGGCGACAATGCGCGACCGTGCCTCCAATAAAATCAAAAAGTGGATCTACGGATTTTTTGCGCTCGGCTGGCGCGGTGGCAACCGCCAGTGGCGGCATTACGAGATGGCTTATTTGCTGCTGGCTGCGCTGTCTACACCGCTAGTGCTGTCGGTGCACTCGGTGGTGTCATTTGACTTTGCCACCTCGGTGGTACCGGGTTGGCATACCACAATCTTCCCGCCATATTTCGTGGCAGGTGCTATCTTCGGCGGCTTTGCGATGGTGCTGACACTGATGTTGCCGGCTCGCTGGCACTTTGGCCTGCACGATGTGATTACATATAAGCACATCGATAACATGGCCAAGATTATTCTGCTGACCGGATCGATCGTCGGCTACGCTTACCTGATGGAGTTGTTTGTCGCTTTCTATGGGGCCAACCCGTACGAAGCCTGGGCATTTTTCCGCAACCGAATTGCCGACCCTTACATCTTTGGGCCGATCATGGGTGTTGATCCCGCCCCCTACTGGTGGGCCTACTGGGCGATGATGACCTGCAACGTGATCTCGCCGCAGATCTTCTGGTTTCGGTCGATGCGCCGCAATGTCTGGGTGGTCTGGATCGTTTGCATGTTTGTCAATGCCGGGATGTGGTTTGAGCGCTTTGTGATTATCGTGACTTCGATCCACCGTGACTTCATGCCTTCGTCGTGGGGAATGTTCCATCCGACATGGGTCGATATCTGGACATTTGTCGGCACCTTTGGTCTGTTCCTCACCTTATTCCTGTTATTTATCCGGTTCCTGCCGATGATCTGTATCTTTGAGGTCAAGGCGACTAAGCCGGAGGCCGATCCGCACCATCACAGCGATAGTGTGAATCCGATCGAAGTTGGGGATGAAGCCCCGAGGAGGAAAGCCCATGCCTGAGACAATTGCACAGCCAGCAGATAAAGCCGAAGCGAATGCGCCTGCCTTCGCGATGATTGCCGAGTTTGCCGATACCGCCGAGTTGTACCATGCCGCTGAAAAAACGCGGGATGCAGGTTACTCACGCTGGGATGTCTTTTCGCCGTTCCCGATCCATGGGATGGATGCGGCGATGGGGTTAAGCAAGTCGCCGCTGGCGTGGTTCGTTTTCTTCGGCGGCCTTACCGGCGCAATGGTAGCCTTGGGCCTGCAGTACTGGTCGTCGGTGATTGATTATCCATTGATCGTTCAAGGTAAGCCATACTTCAGCCTACCGGCATTTTTCCCGATCATCTTCGAGTTGACGATATTGCTGTCGGCATTCACGACCTTTTTCGGGCTGTGGCTGCTCTGTCGGCTGCCGCAATTCAACCATAAGATATTTGCGTGGGACGGGTTCAAGCGGGCTACCGATGACGCATTCTTCCTGGCCATCGAATCCAGCGACCCCAAGTTTTCGGCCGAGGAAACACGAAAGTTTTTAACCGGGATTGGTGCCATGGAAATCAATCTGATCCATGAGGAGGAAGAGCGATGAAATTCTCGATGTATTTCATCATCGCGACCTTGATGCTGGGGGTACTGATCGTGATCGTTGCCGGCGTCCGTGGCCAGCGCTTCCAGAAGCCGCCAATGGAATTTTTTCCGGATATGGATCGCCAGCTCAAAAAGAAAGCCCAGAAGCCCAGCGACTTTTTTGCTGACGGTCGGGTGGCGCGCCCGCAAGTGCCCGGGACAGTTCCGGTTGGCTACGAATTTCCGACTGCAGCGGCTGGTGCGGAAGGCAGGCAAGTGGCCGGTCAACCCGCAGGCAGCTATGCTGTTGGTGGCAGCTACTTTGATACCGGCGCGATTGGCGATTATTTTGGTGATGGCATCCCGGTACCGGTCACCACTGAGTTGATCGAGCGGGGGCGTGAGCGTTACGAAATTAATTGCGCGGTCTGTCACAGCTCCTCGGGGCTTGGCAATGGAACCGCTTCGCCCTACTGGGGTGGGGCACCAATCGCCAACCTGCACGACCAGCGAATCGTAGACATGCCCGATGGCCAGCTGTATTACACAATTGCCAATGGTAAAGGGGTCGCACCAATTTGGACAATGTTCCCGTATAAAGATAAAATTAATGTTGAGGACCGATGGGCTATTGTTGCATATATGCGCGCCATGCAGATCGGCTTAAGTACCCCAGCCGATACCTTACCGGCGGGACCCCGGGCCCTGCTGGAACAACAGGTCGTCGACGATAGCGGCGCCAGCCAGGCTCCGCCAGCCGAGGAGACAGCAGAATGAAGGAAAGCCACGACACTACAGGGTTACCAGACGAGCAGTACTTTGACAGCCGCAACTCCGGCCCGCTGATGCTGGGCTTGCTGGTAGTCGGGGGTATTGCGCTATTTGCCAGCCTGGCGTGGGGATTTGCCAATCCGCAGGAATTTGCCTTCTCCTGGCTGTATTCATTCATGTTCTTTTTTACCATTTGTGCGGGTGGGTTTTTCTGGGTCATCCTGCATCATGCGACCGACTCTGGGTGGTCGGTAGCCGTACGCCGGCAGGTTGAGAACTTGTCTTCACTATTCCCCTTACTGCTGCTGTTTTTTATTCCTGTGATCCTGATGTCGAAACCGCATCTGTTTACCTGGATGGAGATCAAGCCGCACGAGAGTCATATCCTGGATGTGAAGGCGGGATACTTGAATGAATTCTGGTTTTGGGTACGGACAGCTCTCTACTTTGTGTTCTTTATAGTAGCTTCGCTGGCTATGCGCATGCTGTCCGTTCGCCAGGATAGCAGTGCCAACCCGCGGCTGACCATTACGATGCGGATCATCGCGGTTGCGAGTCTGCCGTTTTTTGCAGTGAGTCTCACCTTCGGCAGCATCGACTGGCTGATGTCGCTGGATTACACCTGGTACTCGACGATGTGGGGGGTTTATTTATTTGCCGGCTCGGCCCTCTCGAGCATGGCGGTACTAATCATAGTGCTGACATTTTTGCGCTCGAAGGGCTACCTCGAGGGGATAGTCACCAAAGAGCACTTCCATATTATGGGTAAACTGCTGCTGGCGTTCTCGATCTTTTGGGCCTACATCGGGTTCAGCCAGTACATGCTGATCTGGTATGCCAACATCCCGGAAGAGGCGAGTTACTATATCCGCCGTAACACAGAATCGTGGAATGCCATGAGTATCATTCTGGTGATCGGCCATTTCTTTATCCCATTTTTACTGCTGCTGAACCGAACGATTAAGAAAACCCCAGTGAAGATGTCATTGGTAGCGGTCTGGATATTGATTATGCATTGGCTGGACATGTACTTGATTGTAATGCCGCTGAAGCATCCGCTTGGGGTGTCGCTCAACCCGCTCGACTTGCTGCTCAACCTGTTGCCGTTGATCGGTATTGGTTGCATCCTGGTAGTGTTTTTTATTCGCCGGATGGGCAAGGTCTCGCTGTTTGCCAGCCGTGATCCACGTATTGTAGAGTCGATTTATTTGAGTAACTAAGATGCAGCACGACATACCAAATATTCCGGAAAAGACGCCGCTGCGGGTGGTGCTGACATTCATTGGCGGCATCATTGCATTTACCGTATTTGGCGTTGGCATCTGGCTGCTGGTTCAAAGCTACAGCAATATTCAAACCACCGATGACCAGCGGGCCAGTAAACGACTGCAGTATAAGCACGAGGTCGACACAGAAAGCCGCCGGTTATTGGAGACTTATGGCTGGGTCGATCAGGAGCAAGGCCTGGCCCATATTCCAATCAGCGAAGCGGTCAAAAAAGTAGTGGAGAATTATCAGGATATTCCAACCGCAGCCAGCGCAGTACCGGTGCCTGGCAGCAAAGCTGCAGAAGCAGCGGCGCAGGCCTTGTTGAACCGGGCAGGAGCGGAATCTGAGGAGTCGCCTAGTCCGGAAGCCACTGAAGATCCGGCTGCTGAAAATGATCAGGGAGCGGAAGGTTCGGCGGCTGCGCCCGTGCAGGAACCGGCAACCGTAACCGATAGTGTGAATCCTGAATTACTTATTCCAGCAGAAAGTGATAACGGCCAGCCTGTGGAAGGAAATGAACCATGAGTCTGGCATTTTTATTAATATTCGGTTCGATGTTCGCGTTGGGCGCGACAGCGGTACTCGCCTTGTACTGGGCGGGTCGCAATGGCCAGTTTGCCAACATGAAAAAAGGTGCGCAGGTCATTTTCGACGAGGACGAACCGGTCGGTGAACCTACGGATTTGGTATTCGAAACCCGTAAAGAAAAAAAGCGGCGCAAAGCGGAAGGTTAATTTAGGAGAATTGCTAAATGAGTACAGTTGCACAGGCAGATGTTGCCACTAAAAAAGCAGGGACAGGAATTGACAGCGTTTCGGAACGGGCGTTGATCGACCGCTCCTGCCGCTTGCCGGTGCTGTTCCTGTTTACTTCGGCAATTCTCTGGCTGCTGGCAGGCTCGCTGCTGGGCTTTTTGGCTTCGTGGAAAATGCACCACCCGGACTTTCTCTCTGATTGGGGAATCCTGACCTGGGGCAGGGTGCGGGTAGCGCATTTGAATGCGGTCATCTACGGTTGGGCGACCCAGGCAGCGATCGGGACGGCCGTATGGCTGACAGCCCGTCTGTGTCGGGTGCAGATGCAGTATGGTATAATCGTTGTGGTAGCCGCAGTCTTTTGGAACCTTGGGGTGACGGTTGGATTGATGGGAATTCTTGTAGGTGACAGCCAGTCAGTCGAATGGCTGGAATTTCCTGCTTATGTCTCGCCGCTATTATTTGTTTCCTATGCCCTGGTCGGGATTTGGGCGGTGATCATGTTCCGGTTTCGTCGACCCGGTCACGTTTACGTTTCCATGTGGTACATCCTGGCGGCGTTCTTATGGTTCCCTTGGTTATATGGCACGGCCAACATGATCATGCAGGGGACTAGTATGACCGGGGTGGTCTATGGCGCTGTCAACTGGTGGTTTGCGCACAATGTGCTGGGCCTTTGGTTCACACCGATCGGGTTGGCAGCTGCCTACTATTTCATTCCCAAGGTCATTGGTCGTCCGGTCCATAGTTATTATTTATCGGCACTTGGCTTCTGGTCACTCGCCCTGTTTTACAGTTGGAATGGCATGCACCATTTGATTGGTGGGCCTTATCCGGCGTGGCTGGTTACTGCCAGTGTGGTAGCCAGCATGATGATGATTATTCCGGTAGTCACGGTTGCGATCAACCACCACATGACGATGAAAGGGCATTTTGCCATGCTGGAAGTCAGCCCTACGCTGCGTTTTATCGTCTTTGGGGCCATGGCATACACGATTGTCAGCCTGCAGGGGATTTCGATGGCGATCCCGGTACTCAACGAAATTACTCACTTTACCCATTACACGGTCGGCCATGCACACTTGGGGATGTACGCATTCTTTACCATGATCATGTTTGGGTCGATTTACTACATCGTGCCGCGTTTGGTCGATTGCGAATGGCGTTCAGCGGCGCTGATCAAGTGGCACTTCTGGCTGTCAGCCTATGGGATCCTGATCATGGTTGGCGTTTTGACGGTCGGCGGCTTTTTCCAGGGCCTGTATCTCGGACAACCGGAAGAATGGTCGTTTACCAAGGTCATAGATATGACTGTTCCATACTTGATTGCGCGCAGTTTATCCGGTGTTGTGTTGACTGCTGCTCATATGATCTTTGCCTTACATTTCGGCCTGATGCTGTTCCGGCTTGGCTTGCCGGTCGGGCGGCCGACGTACTTTACCGATAAACCATCACGAGCAGTGCGGGAGGTCATAGCATGAATAGTTTACCCCGCCTATTCATTGGTATCTTTGGTATCTTCCTGCTGGCCTGGGCCGGGTTGGTGGCAATGCCGTACATGCAGATCGGCAACCTGCAGCCACAGCAGGATGAGTTGACCGGCGCTTACTTTCCGCAGGGTAGATCCGGTTTGGCTGAGTATGGAGCTTCGGTTTACGCTGCCAATGGGTGCATGTACTGCCACAGCCAGCAAATTCGCCCCGAGCATGAAGGCTATGACCTGGCCAGAGGATGGGGCAAACGGCGTACCGTGCCGCGTGATTACATTTATGAGAAGCCGGTATTTCTCGGTACCATGCGGACCGGTCCGGATCTGACCAATATCGGTTCCCGCCAGTCCAGTGAAGTCTGGCACCACCAGCATCTCTACAACCCGCAGGCAATGTCGCAAGGGTCGATTATGCCGCCGTTTCGTTTCCTCTACGAAAAACGTGAGAATGACGGCCGGCCGCTGCCCAGTGATGCGATTCCTTACCCCAGTGATGGTGGTACTGTTGAAGACTACTATCTGGTACCCAGCTACGATGCCAAGGCGCTGGTAGCGTATCTGATTTCATTGAAGCGAGATTATCCGCTGGAAGAGGCACCGATCGAGTAAGTACCTATGAGTTCAGATTCCAAGAAACCATTAATTCAAGCCCACTCGGCTGATTACAGTGAGAAAGCTGACATCGAGGAAATTCATGCTGCCGTCATGCGCGAACAGCAGGAGCCCAAGGATGGTAATGAGCCGATCTCCCTGTGGCTGATGACTTTCTTTATGGCCGTCCTGTTTGGTGGTGGCATGTACCTGATGGCATTCAGTGGTGGCTTTCGTGCTGACGTTTTTGATGTTCGGGAAGCAGCCGGATTTGGCATCGGCGGCGGTGCCGGTGGTGCTGCAGATGCCGCACCAGTTGAGCTGACCCTGGCTGAAAAAGGCGAACGCGTTTTCCGTCAAAACTGTGCAGCTTGCCATGGCACCGGCGGGGCCGGCCAGGCAGGTGTGTTTCCGCCGTTGATTGCCAGCAACTGGGTGACCGGTTCGGAAAAACGCCTGGCAGGAATTATCCTGCACGGCTTGCAAGGTCCCATCGAAGTCAATGGCGAAATCTATGATG
>CAZHRP010000120.1:0-7359 GCA_964535055.1 uncultured Chthoniobacteraceae bacterium | reverse complement strand
CAAGCACCTCACGCTGCGTCTCGCTACGAAGTTTGTGATTGATCCGGGCTAGCCCTTCTTAGTCCCGCGACACATCGGCGTAGCATTTAAGCCTGGTCAATGAGGGACGTAGAAGGGTAGCTACGGCGCGCTGTCGCCGTGTTCAGCCAAAGCATGTTGCTTAGAAGCTAACTTAGATCGTAGGTGGGCAGGTACCGATAATAGGTCTCCAGCATCAGTATGCAGAGGCAGGTGACGTAGATATCTCTGTCAGTTTTGGGAGCGTGCTTGAGACCGCGCGGAATTTTCCAACTGCCGTCGTCGTTTTGTGTGTTGAGGATTTCATCCTGAAAACCGGCATTCCACTTTTCCCATGCTTCTCCACCTTCGTTGAAACATGCCTGGGTGTTGTAATACCAGGCATATAGATCAGCCCCATCGTACTTCAGGTCAGAGTAGTTTTTGAGTAGGAATTCTATACCTTTTTTTGCGGCTTTACTATCGCCTTCCCCGCCCATTTGAAGTCCTAGTACACCCACTCCCGACAACGAAGGTCGCGGATCTGAGGTGTTCGTGCGATAAGGGAAGCCTCCATTATCTTTGTTCTGGCAATTTTCAAGTAGTTTAACCGCTTTGCGCAAACTGGATGAGACACTCGATTTTCCATGGCTCAACTTTCCTGCTTTGAGGGCTTGGATTTGCCACCCGGTTACTGAGATATCTGAATTTTTTCCTCCCGCATAGCGATATTTCCAGCCCCCATCTTCGGTCTGTCCTTTGGTGATGACCCTCAAGGCTTGACTCACTACAGACCCGATCCTGCCTTCATCGGTAAGGATATAAGCTTCGCTTAATGCGTACGTGGCAATGCCATGTTCGTAAGCACCACTGTTGTCATTCATATTACCTATTTTATAATCATTGTCTTTGGCATACTTGAGTAGAAAATCGATTGATTTGCGTACTTTCTGTCCGTGTCGAATTGACTGAGGAGTTTCGCAGTAACCGAGATATGCGAGCAGGGCGAGACCAGTCATGGAACATTTGTATTGGGTTCCCCAGGATCCGTCTGAATTTTGCCTGGTAGCGAGCCAGGAAAGACCTTTCTGCACAGCCTTCTCGACCTCTGGCTTGCCGCCCATTTTTTTTAGTTGCTTGAGGCGCCACTTATAAGAGCAGCGTTTCCCCATAGTCGGAGCGACGTTAATGCCTTCACTACCCAGTCCCTCAAAGCCATCACCAGCCCCTAACGAAAGGCCTTCTATAGGAGAAAACTTTGTCATAACCGGCTTAATTTTTGCATCGATTTGAGGCATGGCTATCTCGGACATTTGAACCGATTGTAAACGGCGTTGGAGCTTTGGACGGCTACTGCGTTCCATTTGTTCTTTAGAAAGAAGTTTGTGTTCGCGTTTCTTGGGTTCGATTCGCTTCAGTTCGACAGGTGCTTCAAAGGTCACCTCCTCTGGTATCAGTTTCCTGAAAATAACCAGACCTCCAAAAATCAAAAAACAGACCAAGTGGGCTATGAGGCTTATAATTATAAACTTGTATACCAGCTTGAGCATGCGCCTGGGGTGTGGCGAATCTGCGACAGGCTTGGGTTTAGGTTTCAACGGGCTGTTGAATACTTCTGCAAGCGGCTTAATGTCGCGAGCTGTCTGCCAACTTTCGCCATCGTTGATTTGGGTGAATGGGGTTAGCTTACCATCGCGAGCCATGCTGACTAATTCATTAATCGAAAGTGGACCTAGTCTCTCACCCTGCTCATTATTATAATAGTAATGACTGTAGCTCACAGTTAATATTCCTGATGTTTCATTAATGGATCGATACCGTTGGTTTTACAGCAATGCATATTTCTATGACTTAAGTTGTGGCTAGACTAGCTAATTCAACAATTATATCTAACATTACCAGTGGGGAAGCATAGAAATTGTTAATAGCTTTACTGCTAAAAAAGTCGTTTTTAGCTTAGTGGAATAAGTTTTAACCTGTTTTCCTAGCAAGCAGCAATCAAAGTTGCACGGAGCGCAGGAAATTGCGGAAGGCGTCGGCCTGAGAGTTAATAGCAGCGGAATCGCCCATCATTTTGAAAAACCAGGTTCGGCCCTGGTTGGGGAGTACTCCCACACAGATGCTTTGACCATTGGTGCCATTGAGAGCAACTACGGTGATTGGAAGTTGGCTGCCTGCAAGTTGCTCGCTAGCGTTCTGATCGGCAGCGGGTGGCAAACCCAGTTGGCGCCGCCAGCGCATGATATTGGCCGGCAGTCCTCCGACATCACCGGGAAAGACAGTTACTGTCAGTTCGGCGCTGGAATTATCCGGTCCGGGAATCTTCCAGGTGGCGCGTCTGATTCCATCTGCCGGAAGTTGTTGCCAGTCTGCAGGAGCAGACCAGGTTGGCAGATCCGCATCGGAGGTCGGCACATCCATCGACGTCATAGCGTTGGGAGCGGTAGCAGGTGGAGTGATTGCCGGGGGGCTCGTGACTTCGGCAGGTACCGGTGGTTCTGCTTGCGGTGGTGATTGGTCGGAGCAGGAGCTGCCACATAAGAGGAAGGCGGTGGCCGGAAGTAACAACACGAAGCGCTGGAATTTATCTAAAAGCATTTTTTAATGGGCCATTCATTCGTCGAACCGTCCAGTAAAAAAGTAACTCGCGTTTACTTCGAGGCGGCCAACGGTGTTCAATTGTCTCACTGGCTCCCTGCAAGCGCAAGTTCGGGCTGGTAAAACTGTAGAGCAGCGCGACTGCAGCAGTGGTATGGTTGCGGATATTCTTCCGGTAGTAGGAATAGTCGGCATAGTCACGCGCCGGCAGGATGACGTAGGAGTCGCTACCGTGGCAGCGTGCCATATTGATCCAGGCTTTGTAATAATCGAGCACCTCGCGCTTCAAGGATAGATTCTCAGAAGCAGCGACGCCGACCCAGCCCCAGGTCAGCCCCATCAGCGCGCAAGCATGTCCATCCGACATGTCACGATAGGCCTCGCTAATATTTCCGGCGTGGCGTTGCATCATAGTATCAGCATTCGGGCGCTCTGGGGATAATTGATAGATCAGATGGGCGAGCCCGGATTTTTGCGAGAACCCGTGGCGCGTTTGTGCCTGCCATTCCTGGGCATCGCCTGAGCGCAAATAATATTCGGCCAGGGTCAGCGACTGAAACGCGAGGTGCCAGGTCCAAGTATCGTTGCCGTAGGGTTTGTTCCAGTCGAGAGCCATTTGCCGGCCGGCGGCAAATACTTCGGGGTCGTCGGAGCTGAGTAAGGCGAGCGCGGCGGCAGCACGACCCTGCGAGTCAAGACCGCCGGGGTTATCAATGAGATATCGATATGCCCGGTCGAGTAGCAGTCGGGTTTTCTCACAATTATGCGGAAAAGAATCGGCGAAGCGGCCCAGCTTTTCGAGTTGCACATCGACAACTTGTGACTCACCCCCGCGACGGATCATCAATGAGAGTGCCCCGTCGCTACTCTCGCTGTCTTCGATCGCCAAGCCGAGGTGCTGCATCGGGCCTTCGATACCATTAACCTTGCGACCAAACTGGTGCTTTGCGAATTGCTTGCCATTGGCACCATAGACTTCGTCATCCAGCTGCAGCACTCCGTCCGCCGGCGAATCATCGAAGATGAATTTCACTACATACGATTGTTCTTTTAAGATCCCGCGGGCACCTGTTGGCCCCATATTGACAAGGAACCCGGGAACCAAGGCATCGGGTCCTACTTCGCATGGCTTTTCCCACCGACCCTGGTTGTCTTCATCCCGCAGGGCATGCAGGCTTGCTGTGCAGGCCAAGGATATGCCTATTATAGAAATGGGAAGGATTAGATTTTTCAGGCTGTGCATCTCGCAGCAATACTCAGATGGGACCGGCATCAAGTCCTATCAAAAAGTGTGACCAATCCCTGAGAACTTATCGGCGCTAGCAACTCGGTTAGCGTTACCTAAGAACCGCCTTATATGGTACCCTGGAATGCTGTCCACTTACTGCTTCATGAGCTGCTGAAATTGGTCCAGGAGCGGGTCGTTCATTTCGGTGAGCCAGGCTTTCAGTTGCTGCTGTTTTGAATGAATTTCCTGAGCGTAGGCCGGATCGTTGATCAGGTTATTTCGTTCTGCATGGTCGCTGTCGAGCCGGTAGTATTCCTGGGGCACACGCTTGAGATAAAAGTCGCAGCGTGATTGCAACTCAGGATTGGTCTGTGCTGCATCGAGCATTGCCTGCCATGACTTACCGGCCATATTTTCGGCAAGATAGGTGCGCTTGCCATCGCTCCAGGCGTTCCAGATGTAGGCGGCCTCACGGCTGCGCAGACAGCGCATCTCGAGTTGGTTCTTGCCGTGGGTCTCATGGAACATTGTTATGACCTGATCCCAGCCGTGCTGTTGAGTGCCCTTGGCGATCGCGAGGAACGACCGCCCATCGATGTTGTCGAGCAGCGGCAGTTCGGCGGCTTCCAGTAAAGTGGGCATTAGATCGATGGTGGCTACCAAATGCTCCTCATCGACTTGACCTGCGGGAATGACACCCGGCCAGCGCAAAATAAGGGTGGCTCTGGAGCTGTTGGCATAGACATTGGCCTTGGCGAAGGGAAAAGCCATCCCGTGGTCGCCGCCAAAGAATACCACCAGGGTGTCCCGGTCATGACCGGCCGCCTTGAGCTCCTGCATCACCGCTCCAACACATTCATCAAGGCGGTGGACACAGGTGAAATAATCAGCAACTTCCTGACGCACATCGGGCAGGTCTTCGAGGAAGGCGGGTACCTCGACTTCTTCCGCTTGGATGAGTCGGCTGGCAGGTGGGAAGGTTCCCTCGCTGGCCTCTTCGCCACTCCAGAGAAATGGACGGTGGGGGTCCTGGCAATTGACATGGTGAAAGAACGGCTTGTCCTGCTCAGCAGCCATGGTTAGGAATTTGCGGGTATGCTCGGCAAATTTCTCCGGATTACGCCCGACGTCCAGCTTTTCGGCATGCACCAGATAGTCGACTCGAAACTTTTCTATGGGTCGGTAGTGGGGTGTTTTTGCGAGCATCGAGATCAAGTAGCCTGCATCATCGAGCACTTCGTTTAAAGTGGATACATCCTCCCGGATCGGTTCGAAGCCGCGGGCGCCATTGTTGGCGGGATAAAGTCCGGTGTGCATGGTCGCACGCACCGGCAGGCAGACGGCAATGGTCGCGTGAGCTTCACGAAACAGGACGCCTTCAGTAGCCAGCCGATCAATGTTAGGGGTAATATCAGGGATCTGACTGCCATTGCAGCCGACCGAATCCCAGTTCATGTCATCAGCGGTGATCAGAACGATATTCAGGGGCTTGGCATTGAGCGGCGCTACCAGTGCAAAACCACTCAGACAGACCAGGGCAAAGATAGAGAGAAGCCGACTTAACATTTAGTAAGAATGACCGATAGGGAAGGGCTCGCCAAGATCAAAGCCAACCGGAAGAAGTTTCCGGCTGGTAGGGAATATCGGCAGTAACAGTAAATTCAGGAGCAAATTCTACTGAACTTTGAGTCCGCTAATCATGAAATTTACCGGTAAGCAGCTCGATACGTTGTTGAGGTTCGCAGCGGAAAAATATGGTTGGAATTAATCACCAAACATACTAATGACAGTATATAACTAATAAAGTATATACTATTTCATGCAGACATCGAGCGCTTGCACGAGTTGGTGACACAAGCGGGAGAGGATTGGAATTGTTGTTCTGGAGTAATTTCGCGGAGCAGGGGTCGAGCAGGAAACAATAATAAGAAAAAACGACTGCAGATAAAATGAAGACTATAATTCAACTAACTACTTTGATAATGCTTATGACAGCGATGAATATGGATGGTGGATGTACGATTGCGGAGTCACTCAAGCCTGAGATTGAGAAAGTCACCTCAGAGTTCGGGAGCATTTCTTCAGAGCGCAAGCAGGTATTGGCTGAAGCCGCGAAGTTTATCAAGGGGCAGCTCAAGGAGTCGAAGAAAGCCGACCTTACTTTCATTTGTACGCATAATAGCCGTCGCAGCCATATGTCACAAATCTGGGCACAGACAGCACGGAATATTACCACATCGATGGGATTTCCACATATTCTGGCGGCACAGAAACCACAGCATGTAACCCGCGCACAATAGCGGCGTTGAAGCGAGCCGGATTTCTGATCCACAATAGCAGTGAAGAAGGAGCAGCTAACCCGAAATACAAGGTAGTTTACAGCACCGAAGCGATGCCGATTACCGCGTTTTCCAAAGTCTATTCGAAAGATGGAAATCCTACAGAGGGATTTGTCGCACTAATGTGCTGCGGAGAAGCCGATGATGCCTGCCCTGTAGTGGAAGGCGCGAGTGCCCGCTTTGCGATTCATTATGTCGACCCAAAGGTTTCGGATGACACCGAAAAAGAAGCTGCGACCTACGATGAGCGCTGCCATCAGATAGCAACTGAAATGTTCTACCTGATGTCACTGGTCAAGGCCTGAGGCAGGGAAGAACTGCGTGCTGAACGTGTTGAAAGTCAGTGTTCAGCCTGCTGCCAGTATGTGGCCAAGCCAAGTTTGTCCACCCACTGGCGGATCAGGTCGCGGTCAATGATGTCTGCCGAGCAGGCTAATACTCCTTTGATATCGCGAAGATGTTTATCACCTGAGCCTTCGCGGTAAAACTCGAGTTTCCAGAGAATCAGATATTCGGGGGGCACCAACCAGCATGGTACTCCGGAGATCGTTGTTTTTCTCCGGTTAGCCATGGCCCAGTCTAATAAGGGGTGGTTGCGCGATGGGTAGATATCGGATTTTAGCCCTGAATTGACATGGATGAGGTTGAAATGACCGCGTGAAGGTCGTGCAATTTCAGATGCTATGACCTCAGCTGGCGGACAATAATAGTCCGGCGCCGGGAAAAGCTCAGCAAATTCTTCCACAGCGTCTTGCTGTAATAGCAGAACCAGATCGATATCCAGTGTGGACCGCGGTTCACCGAACTCGATCGCGGCAACCGAACCTGAAATCATGTAATAGTCGAATCCGGCTTCGACTAGCGGCGCGACAAATAATTGTACAAGGTCAGGTTCTGGCACGGATTAAAAAAAGGCTGAGTTCTTTTTGCAGAGTGGCTTCATCCCATTCCGGATGCTGCCTGGAGAGGCGGCGCCGGGCGGCATCAATTACCATGCGCTGGGCAGACTTAGCCAGTTGCCATTTCTGCTCGGATGACATTTTTCGCCAGGCTGCAACTTGCAGCGGGTGAAGGTCATTATGGGAGTCCACGAGTTGCATAATAACGATCCAGACAGATCTGGCAATCCGCCAGATGTCAGTCACTAGCCCGGATCAATCACAAACTTCGTAGCGAGACGCAGCGTGAGGTGCTTGG
>CAZHRP010000119.1:3922-7394 GCA_964535055.1 uncultured Chthoniobacteraceae bacterium | reverse complement strand
TGCTCTTAATGAACATGGTGAAATTCGGTTTGCGTAATTCAAGGGCGAGACCGATCGGCCCTAGTCGGCCGATCTCCTCGCGCGGGGCATTAGGGTTCGGCGTGAAGTGGAACTGGGGTGGTTCTTTGTAATAATCAGCGTATGTAAGACTACAGGCGAGAATGATCGCTAGCGAAAAACGGATATAATGATGCATAGATTAACTTCAGTTGAGTCTTGCCGAAACAATATGGCGGCTGGCTGATTCCTGGAAAAGAGAAAAACGCAAATTATTAAAATTATGAGACATAACCCTGGCTAAATCTGCCTTGGTGGCATCTTTGTTTCAGTAAAATGTGAAGGTGTTAGTGCGATCTGTTATGCATTGCTTCCCAGTAGCACCCGCAGGTGAACCTCAACCGCTGCGGCCAAACCAAGCACATTATATCCCCCCTCCAGTACGGAAACCAGACGGGAATCCGAGTAGCGAGCAGCTATGCTCATGACCAATTTGGTCAACTCTGCAAATCCTTCATCGGTTATCTTGAAGTCACCGAGCGGGTCATCTTTACGCGCATCGAAGCCGGCCGAAATTAGCACTAGATCTGGCTCAAAACGCTCCGCCGCGGGCATCAGTTTCTGATTAAAAGCATCAATGATCGCCTTATCATCGGCAGCTCTCGGCAAGGGTACGTTGATATTAAATCCTTCGCCAGCACCGGTGCCAATGCGGTCGACTGAGCCAGTGCCCGGAAAGGCATACAGGGCGTGGGTGGAAAAAACCAGTACTGACGGATCGTCGTAGAACGCCCACTCGGTACCATCGCCATGATGGTAGTCCCAGTCGACAATTAACACTTTTTTGAGACCATGCACCTGTTGGGCATAACGGGCAGCTATCGCTACATTATTATAAAAGCAAAAGCCGAACTCCCCATTGTTGGCAGCATGATGGCCGGGCGGCCGGATTGCGGCAAAGGCATTGCGTACCTGCCCGCTGCAGACTGCATCCACCGCCGTTAGAGCCCCGGAGACCGCCAAACGGCAAATCGCATCATCATGCGCTTGCCTGCCTGCCAATTCGATGTGCTCGGCCGAATGGATCAGCGGAATAAATTTTGCCGGATCAACCGTCGGCCGCAGTCGCGTCACCACCTGGTCAAGTCTCGACTCCGCCAACCGCCGCTGGATCGCCCGCAGCCGCTCAGCCGATTCCGGATGACCACCACCCTGAGTGTGCTCCAAATAGCGCTGATCGTAGACCAAACCGGTCGCTCGTGGTTGTACTTTGCTATCCATAACTTCTGCTGCCGCAGCAATTCCGCGCCGACCCAATAAAGTACTCGCGCCCAGCCCACACGCCGCTGCCTGTGCCGTCGCCATAAACCTGCGTCTGGAAATTTCCTCGCCCATCATCAAGTCAAATTATAGCCGTAAGATGCTTTCAACTCACACCCCCCGCAAATCCTAATTCAAAAATTATCTTCCAATCGTTAAAAACAACTTTTCCATATAAGTGTCTGTCCCTTTATTGAATAAAATGGACAATTTTATTGGTTGCTGGAAAGCGCACCCTTTACTTCTTTGCCTCAGGTGGCAAAGTTGCCACAGGCTAGAGATTCAGGAATACTATCATGTCAAAATTAACCATTATTGCTAATATCACAGCGAAACCGGACCGGATTGATCTGGTGAAGGGAGAGCTGGAAAAACTCATTCCGAAGACCCGAGTTGAAGAGGGTTGCATTTGCTACGACCTGCACCGGGATAATGAGAATCCTGCCCACTTCATGTTCTATGAAGAATGGGAATCCCGTGACCTGTGGCAGGCGCATATGAACCAGCCGCACCTGGCGGAGTACCTGGCAGCCACCGATGGTGCAGTCGCCGAATTCACCTTGCATGAAATGACTCACATTGCCTGAGTCGCGAAATTCTGGGATCTCCAGTATCTACCTGCCGTATCCATGACACGTTTCACCCGTCGACTCAGCCTGATTTGCCTGTTCCTCTGTCCTATCCTTTATGCTTTTGCAGCCAGCCAGCCGATTGTTTTTGATCCAGAACAGATTGAGATCGAGGGTGATTGGGGTTCGTTTAAGTCGACTTGGAAAGTCGACCAACTTTCACCACACGTGCAGCATGCCACCCTGGTGCTGGAGTCCGAGGAGTCCGCGTCGCTGCCCAAACTGGTGTTGAAGTGGCGTATTCCGGCACTCGATATTGCCGGGCACTGGGTATCGGATAACCTCGCGCGCAAATATGATCATTTTCGGGCGCGGGTGCGCTCGCGGGCCGTCCAGCATGCGCCATTGCTGACCTACCTTAACCAGGGCGACCGCAATCGCCTGACGGTTGCGCTTTCGGACGCGATGAACCCGAGCTTTCTGCGCGGGGTCGTTCGCGAGGAAGATGCATTCATCTATATGGATGTGACTTTTTTTGAAAAGCAGACCCCGCCGACTGACCGCTACGAGCTGACCTTGCGCTTCGACACCCGACCGGTGATGTATGAAGCGGCGATTCGGGATGCTGTCCGGTGGTGGGCATCGATGCCGGAACATAAGCCCGCAGCGGTGCCGGAGGCCGCGCGGGTCCCGGTGTATTCGACCTGGTATAGCTACCACCAGAATATTACTGCTGACGCTATCGTCGAAGAATGTCGCATCGGTGGAGAACTTGGCCTCAAAGGAGTAATCGTCGACGATGGCTGGCAGACGCTGGATAGCAATCGGGGTTACGCATTCACCGGCGACTGGCAACCGGAGCGCATCCCGGACATGCAGGACTTTGTCGCACGGGTGCAGGCGCTCGGGCAGAAGTTTCTACTCTGGTACTCGGTACCTATGGCTGGAGGAAAATCGAAGATGATCGCCGACTTCAAAGACAAGACTCTCTATTTCCAGAATGGATTTGACGCCTATGTGCTTGACCCACGCTATCCGGAAGTTCGGGACTATCTGATTGGTATCTACGAGTCGGCCGTCCGCGAATGGGGTATCGACGGGCTTAAACTCGACTTCATCGGCATGTTTTCTGAGAAAAATGCTACAGATCTAACTGCTGAGGACGGCCGCGACTATGCATCAGTTGACCGTGCAGTAGATCGCCTGATGAGCGACGTGATGGCCAGGTTGCGTGTGATCAATCCGGAGATCGCGATAGAATTCCGACAGCCTTACAACGGCCCGTTGATGCGCAAATACGGAAACATGTTTCGTGCTGTGGATTGCGCCAACGCCGCCGTCGTCAACCGTCGCCACATTGTCGACTTGCGGCTGATCGCCGACACCACCGCCGTCCATAGCGACATGATCATGTGGCATCCCGAGGAGTCGGTCGAAGTCGCGGCCCTGCAGTTGTTGAACATCCTGTTTAGTGTGCCGCAGGTCTCCATGCGCCTGGCTGAACTTTCACCTGAGCATCGTGAGATGCTGAAGTTCTGGCTCGGCTACTGGAGCGAGAACCGCGACGTCCTGCTCGATGGCGAATT
>CAZHRP010000119.1:0-3912 GCA_964535055.1 uncultured Chthoniobacteraceae bacterium | reverse complement strand
GCAGTTGGTCCCGCCCAGAATTACCCGCTGGTCATGGGACGTGGCAAAGAAAAATTGATTGCGGCAGCCTACCAGGACGTTGTTGTGCCTGCGGGCTCCGGCCAATTCCATGCCATTGATATCGTCAACGCAAAATCGACTGCTGGTGTCGTCCTGCAGTTGGAGCAGCCGATGGGAGAATCCAAAATTACGGTCTATGACACCCGCGGACAAATCATCTCCGAAACGATCCGCGAATTGGGCGTCGCTGCGCATGCGATCGACGTGCCACCCTCCGGACTGGTGCAGGTCATGCGTACCCGGTGATTGGGTCTTTATCTTAAGCACAAGCTGGAAGAACATTAATACTGCCTTCCTCTTTGGCCTATTATAAAATCAATAAATGAAAATTTTACTGATAGAAGACAACCAGCAATTGTGTAAATCCATTCGGGATTATCTTGAAGATGAGGGCTGGGAGGTTGATCTGGCTCACACTGGCAAAGAAGGTCTGTACCTGGCAGAACACACACCATATGACGCAATGGTACTGGACATCATGTTGCCGGAAATGGATGGCTATGAAATTCTGAGAAATTTGCGAACCGCTGGCCACCGGGTGCCGGTAATCCTCTTGTCGGCTGCTTACGATATAGATAGTCGCCTGCGAGCGATCGAGCATGGTGCCGACGATTTCCTTGCCAAACCGTTTTATCTGCAGGAGTTGGCAGTCAGGCTTGAAGGCGTCGTGCGTCACTCTAAGCAAGAATCGGGCAGCTACCCGGTTTTCCTGCCAGCAGCGCAACGTGAAATAATGCCAAAAAAACAGAATCGCAAGTGCCTCAGATACTCTTAGCTATCGGTTCATTCATTAATTAACCAATCTTGTCCCGCCACTGGCGGTCAGCTAACGCGTTTGGAATTTCCCTCCCAATCACCCGGTCTTTCAGCTTATTGTATCGAATACAAAGCGATGAAACTGTTAGTTTGTGAAGACAACCAGCATCTCAGAAAATCGATAGTCGACTATTTGAAAGATGAAGGATTTGTTGTGGATCAGGCCGTTGACGGTGATGAAGGGATTTATAAAGCACAAAACTGGGATTATGACGCCTTAATCCTGGATATTATGATGCCGGGGTTGGACGGTTATGAACTTCTCAAACGCTTGCGGGCGGTCGATAATCCGGTGCCGGTTCTGATGTTGACAGCGCGGACGGCCTTGGATGATCGTCTGCGGGGCCTGGATGGTGGGGCGGACGATTACATCGTAAAACCATTTGAAATGGAAGAGCTGGTGGCGCGGGTACGCTCTGCGATTCGGCGTTCATCGGGGATCCCGAATCCGGTGTTAAGTGCTGGACCTATTACATTAAATACCAGCAGTAAACATGCTTACTTATCCGACAGGCAAATCGACCTGACTGCACGTGAATACACATTGCTCGAAATTCTGCTCACCAAACAGGACGAAGTGATTTCACGCGATTATTTGTATGAGAAGCTGTTTGATGAGTACGATGAAACCATGTCTAACATGCTGGACGTATACATCTACAAATTACGTCAAAAATTCGGCAAAGAACACATAGTGACCCGTCGCGGGATGGGCTACCAGTTAGTGGGATGAAGGACTTTTTTGCCAGCATTAAGTGGCGAATCCTGAGTTACTACACACTGCTGATCAGTATTACTACCGTACTGGTGTTTGGCGCCTATGCCCTCTCCGAGAGGCGCGTTATGGACAACCTGATCCAGGCACAATTGCAGGGTCAAATCATGCGGGTACTACCCAGGTTCTTTCCTCCCGGCGGACGGCGAGACAGCACTAACTTGCACTCACCAGCAATGTCCCGACAGCAACAACCACCAACTCAAGGCCGACAACAGCCGCCCGTCCGGCGTGAGCGACAGGGGCCCGGGGACTCAGCACAATTACCGTCCGGCAGCATGGAATCTTCCGCTGGATATGGTCAAGCGCCACCCCAATATGCACGCCAACCTGGGGCTGGCTCCCGTCGGCTGCCCTCCGACACTCATGCCAACAGTGAACAGGGATTCTTTTATGGCGAGCGTGGTCAGGAATTGTTAGCTGATCTGGAACAAGCTCAAATATTTCTGATAGCGTTCAACTATGCGGGGCAAAAAATTTACAGTTCTGAGTATGCCCCTGAGATTGACGATGACCTGCAGCTAGTGATGCAGCAGACTGGCTTTCGTGTGTTTCCATTAGCTGAGCATATGTGTTTGCGTACCAGGACACCGGGAGGCTTCCTGGTTGCCGGATTACCAGAACAATTAGCATACGCCGGGTTGCACAAGAGGCTGGTCATTGCAGGTCTGATCGGCTTGGGCGGAATTGTGCTTTCGACGGCGCTTGGCTATGGGATCATCGTCCGCGGCTTACGTCCGATCGATCAAATTAGCAATACCGCACGGCGAATTGCTGCGGGCAACTTTTCCGAGCAGATTGACGTGGAGTTGCAGCGCTCTGAACTGGGACAGCTGGCCGAAGTACTAAATAACAGTTTTCAGCAAGTAGAGGAGACATTACAAAAACAGGTGCAGTTTACTGCCGACGCCTCCCATGAACTGCGCACTCCGGTGGCAGCCATCATCGCCGATTGCCAGTTTTCCCTGAAGCGCGAACGTGAGCTGGCGCGCTACCTCGAAACCATAGAAGTGGCCCACTCGTCTGCTCAGCATATGAAACAAATCATCGAGCAGCTCAGCCAGCTTGCTAAGTTTGATTCCGGCTCAGCCGCCATAGAAGCTGAAAAAGTCGACTTGCGCGAAATTGCCGAGCGGGTTCTGAATGTCATTCGACCGTTGGCTAATGAGGAGGGAATATCCCTCGAGTCGTCACTCAGATCAATGGAAGTAGAAGTCGATCAAATTCGTATCGGCCAGGTATTGATCAACCAGCTAACCAATGCTGTGCGCTATAATAAACGGGGGTAAGGTTATGCTCCGGCTCTCAATCAATGGCAAAGCGGCGGTAATTGAAGTGGAAGACACCGGGCTGGGAATCCCCGAAGAGAAGATTCCGTTAATATTTGACCGCTTCTTTCGGGTCGATGAATCACGCCAGCAAGACAAGGGTGGCTCCGGCCTGGGGCTGTCGATTTGCCGCAGCATCATCAATAGCCATAACGGCACTATCCCTGTGCGTAGTAAATTGGGGGAAGGGAGTTCCTTCCGTATCGAATTACCGCTAAGCTAATTGATTATATAGTTTGTATGGGAATGGTGGCACTTCCCAGCGCTTCTCCGGTATCCATTCGGTCACCACTAACCCCAGACGACTAATACAATGTCTAAATAGTTTCGTGCAAATGAGAATTCGTAATCGCCACGTGAGTCCCGTTCCACGTGACAACGTGGTCACGGGATGATCGCCACCTGAGTCCCGCGTGCGGCGTTGCCTACGCAGCTCACGCCGTTCCACGTGACAACGTGGTCACAGGATATTCATCAACTGCCGACAGCAACCCGTAGAGCCGATTACGATTATGATTTCTCATTTACGCAAAATTGTTTAGAGATGGTAGAATACTAGGCGCACCAAACACCAAACAAGGAACTGGCCTGGCTTTAATCCAGCAACTTATCCGCAAAACGAAAATCCTGAGAAATCCTTGATGCCCTGGGTTGAGTTTGAATCAGTTGGATCAGTGCTTCCCGGTCACTGCCGGGGACTTCCAGTTCAAACCCGCGTCCCGGGTGAAAAAAGAATTCGTGGAAGCCATTGCCTAACTGCGACACGACATCTGCTACCTCGTTCGCGCAAAAGCAAAAGGCCCGATCGACTCCCCAGATGCTATCATTGTGCCAGACCTCAGCGTTAGTTTTTTTATAGAAAGCAGACTGTAGCCAGTTAACCCGGATAAATCACAAGCCATCTACTGCGACCAGCGCGAGGCACTTGTCTAC
>CAZHRP010000118.1:0-7467 GCA_964535055.1 uncultured Chthoniobacteraceae bacterium | reverse complement strand
AAGCGGTTCTGGCACGGGAACTCTCCGATCTTGGATTGGCTGTAGAGCGACAGGTTGCAGTGCCCATCCGCTACAAGGGTTATGTTTTCGAGGAGGGCTTTCGAGCGGACATGGTGGTCGATGCCAAGGTTCTGATAGAACTCAAGTCGGTCGAGCAGGTAAGCGCCGCCCACAAAAAGCAAGTACAAACCTACCTTCGCCTGACCGGGCTCAAGCTGGGATATCTCTTAAATTTCGGCGAGGTCACCCTGAGGCGTGGTATCACCAGGTGTGTGAATGCCCTGGAGGAAGAACCTCTCTCCGCGCCTCTGCGCCTCAGCGGGAGTACTATCAGATCGATTAATTATCTTTATTTGTGAATTGTGTGCCTTTTAGTGGCTATTATTGCCGGCTAATGATATGAGTTAGAATAGGTATTTCGATTACGATTATTATACTTACTCAAACCTCTTCGGAATCGGTCTTACGCCTTAGGCAGGGTGATGACCTGGCCTTGTCCCTGGTATTTTCCCAGGCGTTTGACGTACGAGGTGGCACATGGCTCACCCTGCAGGAACACCATCTGCACAATCCCCTCACCGGCATAGATCCGGCAATCGGCGGCACTCGAGTTAGAGAATTCGAGGGTCAAATGCCCGCGCCAACCGGCCTCCGCCGGCGTCACATTGGCGATGATCCCGCAGCGCGCATAGGTGCTCTTGCCGACGCAGATTGCTGAGATATTATCCGGCATATCAAGCTGTTCGACCGCCACCCCCAGGCCATAACTGCGAGCCGGCAGGATGAAAAACTTACCTCGCACATCCCGCTGCAGCTTCTCGCTCTCGAGGTTCGCCGGATTAAATGCCTTCGGGTCGACGATGGTGCCTGGGACATGCCGGAAAATCTTGAATTCATTAGCTGACAGGCGCAAGTCGTAGCCATAGCTGGACAACCCGTAAGATAGTACGGGTACGTCCTTAACCTTGGAAACATGACGCGGCGTGAACGGCTTGATCATGCCCTTGCGCGCCAATCTGGTTATCTCTAAATCATTCAGTACCATATCGCATTTCCCTGTGGTTAATCCTCGAGCAATTGCTCGATCCCTCCGGCACAAATAGCTGACCAGCTTTCCAGCCTCTCGATTCCAGCCAGCAACTCAGCAGCGGTGACCCATTCCAGCCCACTGATATCATCTTCGGCAGCCTTGACCATAGAAATATCCGGCAGAGAAATCCGATGGACGACACCCAAGTGAACCTGCCCGACCGGGTTGCTGTCATCGTTGAGCAAAGCAACGATGGCATTGTCAAATTCTTCGGGCAATACCAGCTCTTCGTGCAACTCCCGCGCAACCGCCAGATCGTAAGTAGAACCATCCGCAGCATGATCGACGTCATTGATATGCCCGCCGATCCCGATCGATTGTTTGGCATGCAAGCGGTCTTCCCCGCCACCTTGGCCTCTGGTGTAACGCAGGATTTGACCCTCAGATTCGACAATACAGTAGGGAATTAATTGCTTGAGTGACGGGTCGTCCTCAGCATCACCACGCCGAACAAATTTCTGGTTGGCCGGGTCGAGTAACTTTTCAAGGTAACGTTCAATTTCAAACTTCAACCCCTGAAACGCTCTCAGCTCGTCAAATAGGGAACGTTCAACCACCAGGATCATTTCGTCGTCTTTACCCATCAGGTGAATTAGCCAGAGTGCCCGGCACATGGCAATCTCAAACCTGAAACCGGAAGATGATTGGTTGCAATTTACCGCTTGCCCCATGATTCTGGACGCTACTCGAAATGGCTGATTCAATATCCAAAGCATTTGTCCTCGGGGCCGGACTCGGGACCCGTCTGCGCCCGCTGACCGAGCACTGCCCGAAGCCGCTGGTACCGGTGTGCAACAAGCCGCTCATCACCTATGCACTTGATCATCTGATTGCCACCGGCGTGGAGGAATTCATCATCAACACCCACCATCGGCCGGAGCGCTATCTCGAGCACTTTAACAGCGGGAAATACCGCGATTGCCCGGTTACGCTCAGACATGAAGACGTGTTGCTGGATACCGGCGGCGGGATCCGTAACATCGCCGACTTTGTCGACGATCAGCCGCTGCTGGTCTATAATGGCGACATCCTCACGGATCTGCCGGTTAACAGATTAGTGTCCCACCACCAGGCTTCAGGAAATGCCGCAACCCTGGTTTTGCGCAACAGCGGTGGCCCAAAACAAGTAGCGCTTGACTCTGCCAGCGGCCTGATAGTCGACATTCGTGGCCGCTTGGGCAACGATACCCAAGAGCAGTACCTTTTCAGCGGAGTTTATGTGATTGAGCCGGCCTTGATCCGGGAAATACCACCAGGTGTTGTTTCGATCATAGATGTCTGGCTCGAGCTGATCGCCGCAGGAAAATTACGCATTGGTGGCATTGTCATCGATGACGGCCAATGGTGGGACGTCGGTAACCTCGAGCAATACCTGGCAGTCCACCGGTTTTTGCATAATCATGATTACCACTTCAGCTTTCCTCTGTATCAAGCGCCTGGCCAAATCGCAGCTGGAGCTCAACTGGCCGCTGATGCCACACTGGTTGGCGCAAGTTATCTCGGTCGTGACGCTCAGGTCGCTGCGGGCAGTGAGCTGTCCGATTGTGTGATCTGGGAGAACGCCACGGTTGCTGCCGGGAGCAAACTGCACAATGTAGTGGTACTGGCGGATGCCAACGCTTCCGGTGACGTACGGGGTGGCGTGTTCACCCGTAATGCATTTGTCCCTGACTCTTCACTGCCGGAATTCATTAGCTCACGGGCCAAACTGAAATTTCCTAATTGGCAGCAAGCTCAGCTAGATACTGTGCAGTTGGACAAAGGTGGATCCGATCGCAGCTTTTTTGTCGTCCGGGCTGATCAGGGCGATCCAGTTGTCGCCTTGCACTACGTCGGCGATCAGGCGCTCGAAAATGCGCGCTATGTGGCTGTCGCCCGCCTGCTTGATAAAATCGGCGTCCGGGTTCCCACCATCCTTGGTCATGAAGTCGAGCAGGGGTTGGTCTGGATGCAGTACCTGGGCAATGAAGACTTGTGGAGCAGGCAGCATGACCAGCGTGAGCAAAGCATGGCACTCTATCAGGAGGCGCTGGCTCAAGCAGCCTCGCTGCACGCGCACGGCCACCACGCCCTAGATCAGTTGGGCGACATCAGCCTGCACCACGAATTCGACTCGAGCTTGTATCTGTGGGAACAAGGCTATTTCCTCGATTGGTGCCTGGGGAAAATCTTTCAGCTCAGTAGCAATACCATCGATGGTCTGCGCAACGATCCCGGCATGCTCGCCATAGCCGAAGAGCTGGCTGCCTTGCCACGCTGCCTGATTCATCGCGACCTCCAATCGCAAAATATCATGATCCACCGGGATCAGCCTTACATGATCGACTTCCAGGGCACCCGGCTCGGAGTGCCATTATATGATGTTGCTTCGCTCGTCTACGATCCGTATGTCCACTTGCAACCTGCCGAGCAGGAGAGCTTGATCGAGTATTACCTGGCAGCCGCTGCACGGCTCGAAGTTCAGTTGCCACCAGACTGCTCGCGAGCGCTACAGCTCACCGCCGCCCAGCGTCTGATGCAGGCGCTTGGTGCCTACGGAAATCTTGGCCACAATAAAGGTCGCCGGTCGTTCCTGCGTTACGTCGCCCCGGCGATGGCGTCGTTAAAAACAATTCTCCCCGGAATACCCGAGTTGGACGCACTCGACAAAACGCTTGCACCTCTGGTTGAATAAGCGCCCAGCACCATGAAAAAGAACTACGCCACGGTCGTCATAGAAAACTTATCACCCAGTGTAAATTGCGGGCAGCATGCGATTAAGCGGGTAGTTGGCGAGAGCCTGGTCGTCGCCGCAGATATCTTCAAAGATGGCCACGATAAAGTCGCAGCTGTCTTGAAATGGCGGATTGCCGGCCAGGAGGACTGGCACGAAACTCCGATGGAACATCTCGTCAATGACCGCTGGCAGGGTGCCTGCACACTCTATGAAAACGCCGAGTACGAATACACCATCGAGGCCTGGGCCGATCAGTTCGCCGGCTGGGTCGAAGAATTCGATAAAAAGTATTCAGCCGGCCAGCAACAACTCGACAGCGAGATCCTTGAAGGAGCCGCCCTGGTCGCCGCCGCCGCAGAACGCGCCGAATCAGCCGCCGATCGCAAGCACCTGAAAGAAATTGCCACTCGCATGCAAAACTCACCCGCCAGCGAAGTCCACGAGATTAGCCGGTGGAGCGAACTCACCGGCCTGCTGCGAGCCTGGCCGGATCGTAGCCTGGCTACCGAGTTTACTCCCTACCATCGGGTCTGGGTCGATCGCAGCCGCGCCGCTTTCGCCGCCTGGTACGAATTTTTTCCACGCTCGGCAGAAGGCAAGCCTGATCGCGGTTCGACCTTTCGTGATTGCCTCGAGCGCATCGACGACGCCCGCGCCATGGGATTTGATGTCATCTATTTCCCGCCAGTCCACCCGATCGGCGAAACCAAACGCAAAGGCCGCAATAATTCAGTCACCTGCGAACCCGGCGACCCCGGCGTGCCGTACGCCATCGGCAACCGCCACCAGGACTGCCCCAATGGCGGCGGCCATATGGACGTCGCCCCGGAGCTGGGAACACTCGACGATTTCGACTGGCTGGTTGGCGAAATCAACCAGCGCGGGATGGAGGTGGCGCTCGATTTTGCGATCAATTGCTCGCCCGACCACCCGTACGTCGAAGATCACCCGGACTGGTTCTACAAACGCCCGGACGGCACTATCAAATACGCAGAAAACCCTCCCAAAAAATATGAGGACGTTTACCCGCTCAACTTCCACTCTGATGACTGGCGGGCGTTGTGGGGTGAAATGATCGAGATCATCCTGTTCTGGGCCAGACACAAGGTCCGCATCTTTCGAGTCGATAACCCGCATACCAAACCGGTTGTATTCTGGGAACAATTGATCGCCAGAGTGCGCGCCGAATTTCCCGATGTAATCTTCCTCAGCGAAGCATTCACCCGGCCAAAAATGATGCAGGCACTGGCCAAAATCGGTTTTGCCCAAAGCTATACCTACTTTACCTGGCGCAATACCAAGCACGAGCTGACCGAGTACCTCACGGAACTCAGCCAATCAGAAATGGTCGAGTACTTCCGCCCGAACTTCTTTACCAACACCCCCGACATCCTGCCATTTTTTCTGCAGCATGGCGGTCGGCCGGCCTTCCAGATCCGTGCCATACTGGCTGCTACCCTGACTCCGCTGTACGGAATCTACAGCGGCTTTGAGCTGTGCGAGAACGATCCGGTTCCCGGTAAGGAGGAGTACTGGGACTCAGAAAAATACCAATTCAAAGGCCGCGACTGGGGTGCCCCCGGCAACATCAAGCCGCTCATCACCTTGCTCAATCAAGTCCGCAATGAAAACCGCGCCCTGCACCGGTTGCGAAACCTGCAATTCCACCAGGCCGAGAACGAACAGGTGCTGTGCTACAGCAAACTGACTGCCGCACGCGATAATATGCTGCTAATGACTGTCTCACTCGATCCCTTTCACCGCCAGGACAGTTATATCCATGTGCCACTGGATCATTTCGGACTGAAACCCGGCGAAACCTACCAGGTCCACGATCTATTGAGCGGCAACCGCTACCTCTGGCAAGGCAGCCGCAATTACATCGAGCTCGACCCGCACTCCTGTCCCGCCCATATTTTCCGCCTGCGTCGCTGGGTCAGCCGCGAGCAAAACTTCGATTACTTCCTTTAACCCGGCAACCCCGATGTTGCCACGCCTGAAATGAGGAAAATTTGGCAGTCGATCCGCAATTCCGTCGGCATCTATCTGGAAATCGATGGCGACCTGCGCGCAGCTTCGTTTGCTTTCTATGCCTTTTTCTCCCTCTTTCCGATCATCCTGCTGACCGTCTCGGTCGGCTCGCGTTTCGTCGACCCTGAGTCGGTCAGCCACACGATTATCGAATACATTAACTCAGTTATCCCGCTGGATGGTCAGGATGCCGCAGAGGTCATTCAGGTGATCGAGGGCGTTATGAGCGCGCGCACCAGCCTGGATGTGCTAGCGGTCATCGGAGTGCTGTGGTCGTCCAACCACTTTTTCCGTGCGCTGGTCCGCGGCGTCAACCGCGCCTGGCATGTCAGTGAACTGGACTGGTGGAAGGTGCCGCTGAAAAATTTTGCCATGCTGGGGATCTTTGCCAGCGCTCTGCTGGTCGGTGTGATCGCACCGGTCATCATATCCACGATCGATCGCTTCACTCCATTCGATTTCGACCAGCTGCCGGGCTATTCGATTTTGATCCGCTACGGCTTACCATCGCTGGTTTTATTTTATGGCCTGGTGATGCTGTATAAGCTGTCGCCGCGCCGGAAGGTCCAATTCAGGGAGGTCTGGCTGGGTGCTTTGCTGGTGACGGTGGCACTCAAGTTGTTGCAGCAACTGCTGCTCTACTACACCAATAATATCTGGCAGGTAAATGCGCTCTATGGCGCCATGGGGGTACTGGTCGTGCTCCTGCTTTGGGTTTATCTGTGCGGGGTCATCATCATTTACGGCGGCTGCCTGACCGCTGCCATGCATGGCGTGGTGCCCTACAACAGAAAACATTGACCGGCCACGCAATTAATTTCCCGGCCGCTTGAATAAAGCCGCGAATGCCGGCGTCCATCAGTATGCAAACCCAAACGAAAGGAAACTGATGAGTAAAACTACTAATAAACTGCTACTGGGCGCGTTAATCGCAGGTACATTGTCCCTCCTTGTCCCTGCTGCCGCCGAAGCCGGCTGGCGCGACCGCGGGCACTATTATCAACCTAATAACTGCTACCGGCCGGTCGTAGTGCAGCCATGCAAGCGGACTAATTACCACGCCTGGCGCGCCTTCCAGCGCGAACGTGCACTGCAGGCCCGCATCCGGCATCAGCAAAGAATTGCTTACCAGCATTATTTGCGCCGCATCTATGACCCACCGGTCTACGCCGCCCGCCGTTGCCGGTAAGGGCTCGTGGAAAAACTGTCCGGCAGGCAAATTTCTGCCGGACAGTTTTTCCGCAGGTGAATCTGAACCGCAGCACTTGCAAAAACCTCAATTACAGTAATAATAATACTAGGAACCATCAAAATGAAAACACTGAAACTACTCCTTCCCGTAGCAATCGTCGCAGCAGCGGCCGTATTTTTCCTGCCCGAACGCACACAGGCCGGCTGGGGCGGCAGTATTAGCATTAGCTCAGGTGGCTATTGTGGCCCATCCTACTCGGTTTCCCGTTACTCCGGGTACCGCGGCGGCCGGGTCCATATCAACACCGGTTATTACGCACCAAGACCGGTGTATTACACGCCACAACCAGTGTACTGCGCTCCACGCCCGGTATACTACGCTCCGCGCCCGGTCTACCATGCCCCGCGCAGAGTTTACCGCGCTCGCGTCTGCTATTAA
>CAZHRP010000117.1:0-7473 GCA_964535055.1 uncultured Chthoniobacteraceae bacterium | reverse complement strand
CATCGGCCGCAAGGTCGTCGAGCGGTTCCGCGCCGAGGGTGCCGAGGTCGGGTTCTTCCAGCACCCTGGTGTCGCCGATCCCCAAGTCGTCTTCGCTACGAATAGCAAACAAGGGTGTCAGGATGCCTGCCAGGCGTTTTTCGGGATTAAGGTTTACGCTCACCCCAACAACTTATTCATCAGATATGCCGGCAACAATATCAAATCTCAATGGATTGGAGATTGCTCAATGACCCGTAACTGACATCAGTATTGATCGATTCGGATTGAAAAATAACTACCCGAACCAGATACTCGCCAACAGCATGCAACAACTGGCAGGACTGGCAATTAGAACCTGGTTTACTTTGACTACGCGGTTGCAGGCATCCCGCAGGATCCGCGTGCAGGTAGAAAAATACTTGCAGTTGGCCGACCGACTGGATGCATCGACCGGCGGGAAGATTGTCAATGTTCCCGAGATGCCGGGTGTCGATCAGGACATGCGTAACTGGTCGTTCTTCATGTTGCTGGAACATAACGCTATCGTGAACAGGTCGATCCGGGCGTTAGTCGAGCATTTGGCTACCGGCAGAGAACTTGCCGCAGATGCTCTGATCGATCCCGCCAAAGACGTGCTGCCACAACCCGCAGCAGGCCAGAGTGCCGTGCGCGCCTTCCAGGAATCCTGCGAAAATTACCTGGCACTGGTCGAGACCTTACCGCAACTGCGCGGCACAGCACGTTTGCCGCATCCCTTATTCGGGCCATTCAATGCCCACCTGTGGCACTGCATGTTCGGGTTTCACTTGCTGATCCATTTCCGCCAGGCGCGCCTGATCCATGACGGCGCACTGGCAAACTAACCAAGCGTAGCAAACTTACATCACGCGCGCTTTGGATTGCAATAGCCCGACATACTGGGCGCGCTCGTAGGCCATCGGATCGTCGACTGACTTTTGGCTCATTGAACCACGGAAGTCAGCAAGCGACTGGTGACCATTTTCCTCCATCCAGCGTTCGATCGCGCGCAGCATCGTTGAGATATACGGCGCGCCATGACGAATCAGGGTGGCGGCCACCTGAGTCACCTGAGCGCCAGCCAGCAGTGACTTGACGACATCCTCGCCGGTTTGCACGCCGCTGTTGAGTGCGATATCAGCCTTGATGCGGCCGAACAGCAAGCCGGCCCAGCGAAGTGGTAGACGCATTTCCTCGTTGGAACTTAATGGCATATCATTGCGGATGACGCCGCGGGTTAAGTCGATGTCCGGCTGTAGAAAGCGGTTGAATAAGACCAGGGCTGCCGCACCACGGTCTGCCAACTGCTTGGCAACATTTCCGAAGGCCGAATAGAACGGGCTGAGTTTAACCGCGATCGGAATGCTGGTTTTGTCACGCACCTGCTCGAATATTTCGAATAGTGAATCTTCCACATCCTGGCCGGTACGGCCAGCATCCGATTCGACCCGGTAGATGTTCAATTCGATACCATCGACCCCGGCTTCCTCGAGCCGTAAGGCATAATCTGCCCATGATCCCGGCGACATGGCATTGATGCTGCCGATTAATGGTAGATCGACTGCCTTGCGCAGTTTCTGGACAAAATGAATATACTCACTGGCCTCGCCATGCTCGAGATCCGGGTAATAACTGGTAGCTTCCGGAAAGCTCTCGCCGCCGATTGCCAGCTCTTCTTCCATTTGCAGTTTGTCCATGGCAATTTGCTCTTCGAACAACGAACGGATTACCACCGCACCAGCTTCTGCTTCCTCGGCCTTTTGGACGAATTCCGGACGGTTGGATAACGAAGAGGCAGCTACCATGATCGGAGACTTCAGCGCGATCCCCATGAAACTTGTAGTTAAGTCAGGCATAAGAGTAGTTCAATGAGTTCAAGTCGCATGCTCAAGCTTTAATTCGCTAATCAGTGCCTGCAGATGCTGAATTTATATAAAATTATCTTATTGGTTATTTTTTCTTCTCCTGATAGACACGGTGTAGGTTTGCTAATAGGGGATTTGGCGGCGCACTATGATTGTCGCCAGGTATTTTTCAACTGTTGGTAAAGCTCAGAAATAAAATTTTACGCGAAGCGAAAGACTTATGAGTACGGATATCAGTGGACGCAGGTTAGTGATGATCGATGGCAATAGCGCGGCTGCGCATGTGGCTTACAAAACCAACGAGGTAATCGTGATTTACCCGATTACGCCATCATCCCCAATGGGTGAGGAAGCCGATGATATGGCGGCATTGGGTAAGCGCAACCTGTGGGGGACAGTACCCAGTGTGACCGAGATGCAATCGGAAGCGGGTGCGGCCGGCTCGGTGCATGGCGCTCTGACCAGTGGTGCCCTAACGACGACTTTTACCGCTTCGCAGGGGTTGCTGTTGATGATCCCTAATATGTATAAAATCGCGGGTGAACTGACCCCGACTGTCTTTCATGTGGCGGCGCGTGCGATTGCTGCTCAAGGGCTTTCGATTTTTGGTGATCATTCAGATGTGATGGCGGCACGCGCGACAGGCTGGGCCATGTTGTGCTCATCAACCGTCCAGGAGGTCATGGATTTTGCTTTGATCGCCCAAGCTGCGACCCTCGAAAGCCGGGTGCCATTCATGCATTTTTTTGATGGTTTCCGGACTTCCCATGAAATCCAGAAAGTGGAGGAACTAACCGAGAGCGACATGCGCGAGATGCTGGATGAAGATGCCCTGGCGGCGCATCGGGCACGGGGATTGAATCCGAACCACCCGGTAATCAGGGGGACCGCCCAGAACCCTGATGTCTTTTTTCAGTCGCGTGAGAGTTGCAACCCTTATTACGCCGCCACTCCCGGCAAAGTCCAGGAAGTCATGGACCGCTTTGCCAAGTTGACCGGCCGCCAGTACCACCTGTTTGACTATTCTGGCGACCCGGAAGCAGAGCGCGTTGTGATCGTGATGGGCTCCGGTAGCGGGCCATTGCAGGAGGTTGCCGAAGCCCTTAACCGTCAGGGGGAAAGGGTGGGGGTGTTGCAAGTCCGGTTGTTTCGTCCATTCGATGCGGGTAAACTGATGGCGGCATTGCCACCGTCTGTGAAACGGATTGCGGTACTTGATCGCACCAAAGAGGCTGGATCTGCCGGTGAACCGCTCTATCAGGATATCCAGACTGCGATGATGGAAGCCATCTATGCTGACAAACTGTCTGCTGCAGACCTGCCGGTTGTGGTCGGGGGGCGTTACGGGCTTGGCTCCAAAGAATTTACCCCGGGCATGGCCAAGGCTGTTTTTGATAATTTGGCGATCAAAAAGCCACGCAACCACTTCACGATCGGGATCAAGGACGACCTGACCAATTCCAGCCTCGAGTGGGAAGCCGGCTACGTTCCAGACAGTAACTCGGGAGTTCACAATGCGATGTTCTTTGGGCTGGGTAGTGACGGTACCGTGGGTGCGAATAAAAATTCGATCAAGATTATTGGCCAGGCTACTGACAACTACGCTCAGGGGTACTTCGTTTACGACTCCAAGAAATCGGGCTCGATGACGATTTCGCATTTGCGATTCAGTCCCAAGCCGATCCGCAGTTCCTACCTGATTCATATGACCGACTTTCTGGCGGTTCACTCGTTTCCATTTTTAAGCAAAGTCGAGATTCTGGACAACCTGGCCAGCGGCGGCACGCTATTATTAAATTGTCCCTATCCGGCAGACAAAGTTTGGGCGGAATTACCGCGTGAAGTTCAACAGAAGATCATTGATAAGCGTGCGTATGTCTGGACTATCGATGCCTACGCGCTGGCTTCCAGCATCGGTCTAGGTGGCCGCATCAATACTATTATGCAGACTGCATTTTTCCGCATTAGCGGAGTGCTGCCCGGCGACGAAGCTCTGTCCATGATTAAGGATGCGATCGAAAAGACCTATTCTTCCAAAGGCTGGGCGGTGGTCGACATGAACATCCGGGCCGCGCAATTGACGGCCGAGCGGCTGGCACGGGTTGATGTGCCACAGCACGCAGACAGCACAATCACCATGCAGCCGCCGGTACCCGGGCATGCACCTGAATTCGTGCGCCAGGTGACGGCTGAAATGATTGCCATGCGCGGCGATGCGTTGCCGGTTTCGGCGCTGCCTGCGGATGGAACTTTTCCGGTCGGCACCGCCCAATATGAAAAGCGCAATATTGCCCGTGAAATTCCAGTCTGGAAACCGGAAGTTTGCATCCAGTGCAACCAGTGCGCATTCGTTTGCCCGCACGCTACCATCCGGGTTAAAATGTATCCGGAAAGTTTCGCCAATGGCGAATCCCCGGAACAGTGGCGGTCGATCGAGGCCAAAGGCAAAGGGTTGGAGGGACAGCAATATACGGTTCAGGTCGCACCCGAAGATTGTACCGGCTGCGGTGCGTGCGTGCATATTTGCCCGGCTTTTGAGAAGGATGAGAATGGCAATAAGACCGGCAAGCGCGCCATCAACATGGAATTGCAGGAACCAATTTGTGCGGAAGAAGCCGAGAACTGGGATTACTTCCTGAAAATTCCAGAGACCGACAGCAAGAATTACAATGTGGCGACCATGAAAGGATCGCAGTTTGCCCAGCCGCTGATAGAATTTTCCGGAGCTTGTGCCGGCTGCGGCGAAACCCCGTATATTAAGCTGCTCACCCAGATGTTTGGTGACCGTGCACTGATCGCCAATGCGACCGGCTGCTCGTCAATTTATGGTGGCAACTTACCGACTACACCGTACACCACCAACCGGGATGGCCGGGGGCCGGCCTGGTCGAATTCCTTATTCGAGGATGCTGCCGAATTTGGTCTGGGGATGCGCTTGACCGTCGACAAGATGGAGGAACATGCCCGCGACTTGCTGGCCGAGATCGATGACCCGGGATTGGTGCCATACACGGCGGCTATACTGGCAGCCGATTGCCAGTCACCTGAAGAAATTGCCGAGCAGCGGCAACGGCTCGCAAAAGTCGAAGAATTATTAAAGCAACGTGGAGCCAATGCCGAAGCCCGCCGGGTATTGAGTGTGCTCGATTACCTGGTGCCGCGTTCGACCTGGATTATCGGTGGTGATGGCTGGGCCTACGACATCGGTTTTGGCGGGCTGGATCACGTTCTTTCCACTGGCCGGAATATCAATATCCTGGTGCTGGACACTGGTGTTTATTCGAATACCGGTGGTCAGTCATCGAAGGCGACACCGCGCGCCGCAGTCGCCAAGTTTGCCGCTGCCGGCAAGGAAGGACCCCAAAAAGATCTGGGCGCCACCGCGCTAGCTGGTGGTAATGTTTACGTCGCGCAGATTGCTTACGGCTCAAGCATGCCGCAAACAGTTAAAGCATTTGCCGAAGCGGAAAGCTATCCCGGGCCGTCACTGATCATTGCCTACAGCCACTGTATCGCCCATGGCATCAACATGACGACCGCCACCGACTTGCACAAGCAGGCGGTGACCACCGGGTTCTGGCCGCTCTACCGCTACGATCCGCGGCTGGAGGAGGTCGGCAAGAATCCCTTTCAGCTGGATTGCAAACCGCCGGCCGGCGATGTCGGCGAGTTCCTGTACAAACAAAACCGGTTCCGGGTTCTCAAGAAGTCGAACCCCGAACGCGCCGAGCGCCTGCTGCAAGCCGCGCGCAATGATGTCACCAAACGTGCCGAGTTCTACCAGGGCCTGGCGCGGGAGTAATTAAGACCATTAAAAGATTATTTCGTGTACTCTTGAACTCGCGTGCTATTTGCCGGGTCCGTTGTACTTCATTATAGCTTCCTTAGGTCCGATGGTGATTCCGTGCTGTGAGAATTGCCAATAAATCCCCATTCTCACGCAAAGGTCGTTGAGTATGTCCAGGTATGAAGTGTTGCTTGCACTGTAGGTTACTCTGCTTATTGGATCCGCAGGCCCGAGTGTAAAGATCCCAAAATCTTTGATACCATCAGTGCCAAGGCGTCGCGCTGGCCGCCGATTCTACAGATTGACTGAATGCGAATCAACCCGACGTAGCAAATTTCGGAATTAACGTTCGAGGTTCAGCAAGTAGTTATCCTCGTCTGAGATCAACGTGCTCAGCATGCGCTCCGGGCACTCCAGAAACAGTTTAGTAATCTGGTAATGCTGAGTTTCCGTATAATCGACCTTTTCTATGCCATCATGACGCAATTCATAAATAGTGGCATTAGGATAAGCCATGATGATCGGGGAGTGAGTGGCAATCAATAGCTGTGACTTATGATAGATAAGGCGATGAATCAAGGTCAGCATGGAGAGCTGACGCTGCGGTGAAAGGGCAGCTTCCGGTTCGTCAAAAATGTAAAATCCGCCGCCTTGCAGACGGTAATTTAGCAATGAAAAGAAGGACTCACCATGAGACTGTTCATGCAACCCTTTGCCTCCGTAATGATCGGTAAGTGGCGGAGCATCATAGCTTGGGTCATCCAAGTTTTCCAATTCGGTGGCTACATTGTAGAAACTTTCTGCCCGTAGAAAATAGCCATCCGTCGGGCGTAATCCGCTACGTGTTAAAACGATGTGATTGTAGAGTTCCGAATGAGTCGCTCGGGTGGAAAAATTGAAATTTTTACTGCCCCCTTCAGCGTTAAATCCCAAACGGACGGCAATCGCCTCGACCAGAGTAGATTTTCCAGTGCCATTTTCACCGATAAGAAACGTGACATTTTCATCAAGTGGAAGTTCATTCAGAAAACGGACTGCCGGGATTGCGAATGGGTATGCTGCAAAATCACTGACTTCCTCGCGCTTAAACTTAATGCTTGAGTAGTATCTCATTGCCCTAGCTAGACATAATTTATGACTCTCGCTTGCGCTGGCAGAGTTGCGGGTACTTTTCCGGCCAGTCAGTCGGCAGTCGGACCAGTTTCATTGCCGGTGCTTGTACCAATGCCAGGCTCTGACGGCAGGAAACGTACAGTAACTCGCCGACCGGGTCAGTTACTCGAAACGCACACCAGAAACGCATCCTCTCGATCAACTCCAGGTATCCATGCACATGCAAGTAATCGCTTAACTTGGCCGGGCGCCGGTAATCGATTTCCGTACGGACCACCACCGGATATAATCCAGATTCCGCCATCCCGCTCAACTGCCAGCCAAGCTCGCCGGCCAGCAATGTCCGCGCCTCCTCGATGAATCTTAGATATGCAATGTTATGCACGACACCGGCACAATCAGTATCAAAAAACATGACCTGCTTTTGAACTGTTACCGCTGGTACCTCGAAATCGTTAGCCACGGTCGAAGGCTAAGTGCTGCCATCACTCGTGACAATAGAAGAAGTGCTGCCATGATGGTCCAAAATGTCTTGCCAGATAGTAAAAGCCCTGGTAAACATTTTATTTCTCGATTGTTCTGTATATCATGAGAATTGTCGCAAATGGTGTGGCGATCAAATTATCAGGGTTGCGGGACATGAGCGATTTTCAGCGCGGTTAGCTCAGTGGTAGAGCACTACCTTGACACGGTAGGGGTCACTGGTTC
>CAZHRP010000116.1:1970-7600 GCA_964535055.1 uncultured Chthoniobacteraceae bacterium | reverse complement strand
AACTCCCATGCGGGCAATCTCCAACTGGCAAGCCGGATGCGGGAAATCCGCCCGTCCGGTTCGGTGGGAGGGGTGGGTAATAGCATCCCCGTCCTTACCCCAATACCGCCTTCGCGGAATTTGGTAGCTGTGCAGCAACAACAACAATTCTTAGCAATTTGCTCAAACCTCTTGAGAATTGGTATTAATAGCTAAGAAATAGGCTTTCCAATCTGATCAGAGTTGTTCTCACTCAGAGTAGCCGGTTAGCTGCCAAATCCTGATCGTATGATCCAGGCTGGTCGCGCTGAGCAGGCTGGATCTCAGAAATGTCACGCCGTTGACAATTTGCGTTTGTTCCTGTGCTGTAGCGAGTATTTGTCCGGACTCAGCATGCCAAACAATGATACCAGGGACGAAATCGAGATCGGAATTATTGAAACCAGGGTCACCAGCTGCAGCAGCGGCTAGCAGGTTGCCATCGGTGGAATACTCGACATCGAGCAGCCACTCATTGGTTGGTGAAAAGCGTTCGACTGGAGAACCGGATTCAAGTTCGATGAGCTGTAGCGTTGGCAAGTCTGTGGGTACTAATTGACCTGGTTGAGCAGTGAAGTTATCGCTCACCAGAGCCAGGAATTTGCCGTCTGGAGAGAAATCGACTGCATTAATTGACACATTTTGGTGATCCAGTTCGAGCAACTTTTCACCGGTAGCCAGATCCCAATAAATCAGCAAACCATCGGACCCGGCAGAGACTGCTTTGGTACCGTCAGCAGAAAATTTGATATCACTCACGATCGCAGTATGGCCCAGCAAAAATCGGATATCTTCGCCAGTTTCTAAATCCCAGTAAATAATTAGTCCTTCGATATCGGCAGTCAGTGCGAAGCGGCCGTCATCAGTCATATCAATCGTACGCACCGCAAGCGGGTGGGCTCCCAGGATCAGCTTGGGTTCTCTGTCGGGCACGTTCCACAGCGAGACATTGCCATCGTAGCTGGCCGCCAGCAGTAACTTCGCGTCAGGACTCAAAACCAATTGTGAAATGCTGTCAGTATGTAGCGACAAGACCCCTGTGACCTGTAGCTCTGAGATGGTAATCAGGTGGATTTTACCGTCTGCGGTTCCTGCTGCCAGCAGGTCACCGGAGGCACTCAGACAGCCAACAGGGCTACCCAAATCCTGCCGCCAGAGCAGTTCAAGCTGGGGATTTGCAGGACTACTATCGCTGGCTGAACTCTCATTTGCCTGCTCTGGCGGGGGATCGAAAGCAATCGGCGGTGGCTCCGGGTTGAAGGTTGTTTTAAATTGTGGAAGTGCTGGCTTGGCAGTTGAGCTTTCTGCAGGCTGTGGCTCGTTGGCTACTGTCTCATGACTGCTATCACTGTCTAGCATGCGCAACACAAATTCTCTGAGTGGCTGCCATTGTTGCCAGATGGCGACAGCGGCAACAATCATCAACACAGCAATCAACCAGCTAAGCTTACGCTGCTGCGGTTGTTGGCCGCTGCTGTGAGTGGCACCATTTGCATCTTCAGTTGGTGCGGTCGGATGGTCATCCGGAGGAGTTGTCGAGGATGGTTTTGTTTGCTGTTCGCTTGCGAATTCTGCAAATGGCAGCTCCAGTTCCTCGGCACTCTGGTGAATGGATTTCACGACAGGCTCGTGAGTTGTCGATGGCGCCGTCTCACCGGTAATGGACGTTGCACCTGCCGGGTCATCATTATCCTCGTCGTCCAGTGCATACAGTCCGATAATGTATTCTCTGGAACGAATTTTCAGGATATCACCGTCGATAATCGGTTGCGGCTGATCCAGTGGTTGATCATTTAGTAACACAACCTGATTGTCACTGAGGCAGTTGACCAACACAGTTTCATCCTGGATATGGTTAAAACTGACCAGTTTCTTCCCCTTTAGTTCCAGCAGGAATCCACCCTGACCGGATTCCGGGAGCTCCACCTCGACGATTATCTCATTGTTATAAAACAGTTGTAAAAATACACGGCTATTCATCGCTAGCAGGCTGCTTGAGATAGTTTATCAGAAATTCCTTACGAAACTCTGCAAATGTTCCCGCCTGAATACAGCTGGCAATGCGCTGCATCAGACTCAGATAATAATGTAGATTATGTAAGGTGACCAGTCTCAGGCCAAGAATTTCATCCGCCTTAAGCAAATGCCTGATATAGGCACGGCTGAAACCGGCCACCAACGGATGGGTAGTAGGCGCAATCGGGTTGGTATCATCGGCAAAGCAGGCATTTTTTAGATTGATTGTGCCTTGATCAGTAAAGGCAGTGCCATTGCGGGCGATGCGGGTTGGCAGTACGCAATCAAACATATCGATGCCACGTGCAACCATCTCGACAATTTGTGGCGGGGTACCCAGGCCCATGGCGTAGCGCGGTTTATCCTGTGGTAAAAAAGGCACGGAATTGTCCACCGCACTCATCATTACCGGTTCTGGCTCACCGACCGACACTCCGCCTACGGCATAGCCATCAAACCCGATCTCAACCAATGCTTTAGCGCTCTGTTGCCGTAACTCGGGGAATGCCGAACCCTGGACGATGCCAAAAAGTGCCGGGCACTTTGTGGCTGGCGATTGTTCGTTATGGGACTTGCAGCGTCGGGCCCAGCGCAAAGTACGTTCGAGGCTGGTAGCGGCGTAATCATACTCGCAGGGATGCGGCGGGCATTCATCAAACACCATGGCAATGTCCGTGCCGAGAGCATACTGGATATCTATTGCTGTTTCCGGGTCCAGGAATAATGGGGTGCCATCAACATGGCTCTGAAAGTGCACCCCTTCATCTGTAATCTTGCGCAGACGGGCCAGTGAAAAAACTTGAAAACCGCCGCTGTCGGTCAGGATCGGGCGCTGCCATTGCATGAAATTATGCAAGCCCTTGCAACTGTTGATAATATCCAGCCCTGGCCGGATAAATAAGTGATAGGTGTTACCCAGTACGATTTGTGCTCCAACTGAGAGCAGCTCTTCGGGATGCATGGCCTTGACCGTGCCCTGGGTGCCTACCGGCATAAATACCGGGGTGTTAATGCTACCATGCCTGGTATTTATCAAGCCGACGCGCGCTGCGCTCGAGCGATCAGTTGCAAGCAGCTGGAATTCCATCAGGCTTGCGAAAGTAAAAGTTTCCGGGTGTACCGGTAAGCGATCAAGTCAGGCACCGGATTGGCTACCTTGCTTAAGTGTTTGCAGCCGCTGGCGGGCAGTTTCAGCTTCAGCTAACTCTTGCAAGTCTTCGCGTGCCAGCATTTCCTCATAAGTATTGATGGCTTCGGCATGCCGGTCGAGCTGTTCGAATGCCTCGCCGCTGCGCAGGTATGATTTGGCAACTACGTCCACCCACCGCCCATACATCACATAGACACGCTGGTAGTAAGGTACAGCGCGCCCCGGGTTGCCGCGCGCCATTTCCGTATCACCCATTGCGTGGAGGGCCTGGGCTTTGTTGGCTGTGGTTACACGCTCTTCAGCCAGGAGTCTTTCCAGAGTGGTCATGGCGTCATCGTAGCGTTGCTGCTGCAGCAATAGTTGTGCTTTGGAAAGCAGGATATCAGCCAGCAATGGCGAGCCCAAAGTCTCGCGTTCGAAGCGCTCAAATTGCCTGATAGCTTCCGCGTTATCCCCCTTGGCCACGGCGAGTAGGCCAAGCCCGGCAAATGCCCGATCTTTTTGCGGTGCGCGTGGGTTCCATTTGCGCAAATCGGAGTAGACTTGTTGTGCCTGATCCAGCATTCCTTCCTCACGCAAAGCATCACCTATATCAGCCATCAAAAGCGGGTTGGTAACTGGCGGATTGATTAATGGTGCAGCTTCGATTAAAATGTTGCGTGCAGTTTCTGGTTCACTACGCGCAATTGCTTGGGCTTTAGCCCAGTGCAAGCGAAGTTCCAGCGCTGGATGTTGCTGGCGTTGTGCTGATCTAAGTAATTCATCCAGTTCAGCTAAGTAATCGCGTAATCCATCTTCGCCGCGATAGAGCTTACGCAATCCGGTTAACAGATCGGTAACTGCCCGGCGTTGCGGGTCGGGACCCAGTTCGTGGATGGTTTGCCAGTAAATATCGCGGGCCTGATCCGGTTGATCCTCAAGAGAATGTGTCCAGCCAATCCAATAGACGGCTTCCGGTACGCGCGAGCTATGCGGGGAATTGGCTATGAACTGCTGCATGTGTTCGCGCAGTTGTTCAGGCTTTTCCTGCAAGCGCAAAGCACGTCCAACCTTAAATTGTGCCTCTTCATAAAACTTAACGGTTCGATCAGAAACCGTTACCAGTTCCGTGATGCCCTGATCCAGGTCACCGGTTGCCAGGTAAGCTTCACCGAGTAACAGGCGGGCTTCGTCAGCGCGTTCGTGGTCGTCGAACTTTTTCAGAAAGGCCTGCAAACCCTTAATCGCGGCGGGAAAGTCTTGCAGTGCCTGTTCGCAATAAGCGATCCGGAAACTGGCTTCCCCGGAGTATTTACCAGCGGGAAATTTTTCGAGGTAACCTTGCATAGTTTCTTTACACAGCTGATGCTGTTTGAGGAATGACTGCGCCATGCCGGTCCAGTAATGAGCCATTTCCTCGATTTCCTTGTTGGCAAACTTTTTAGGTAGACGTTCGAAGGTATCGATGGCCTCTTCATTGAGTTCGGCCAATAACTGGCAGAACCCTTTCATGAAAAAGGCGCGTGCTGCCAGTTGGGCCTTGGGGTGATCGACTGCTATGCCGTCAAAGACCTCACTCGCCTCCAGGAACTTTTCGTCATTGCGCAACGCTTCGGCTTTCATAAATAAGACCATCGGTAATGACTCAGATTCAGGAAAAGTGGCTGCAAAAGCATCCGCTGACTCGATGGCCGCCGGCCAGTGTTCGATAGCTGTCCAGCATTTGATCAGATTCAACGATGCCTGTTCGACCAGTGGATCCGGTTCCATGCGGGCCAGCATATCAGCCATGATTAAGGCTGCTTCCCGGTAACGCTGCATCGCCAAATAGGCAGTGCCCAGGCGCAGGCGTAAGGCCGAATCAAAATTCTCGATTTTCGAAAATTGCTCGATTTCCCGGTTCACCTTGGAAATGAGCTGGGTCAGGGTAAGAATTTCAAATGGTTGGGCGGTGCGTTGCTTGACCGCTTCGAGGCGCGCCTGCAGTTGTTCGAGGCGCATTCGCTGGTGGCGCAGCAGGCGCGGACGTTGCCAGACGCGTTGCAGGCAGGCTACGGCCTTGCGATACTCTTCGTTATTCAAAAAGTGGGATCCGACCTGGAGCGACAGGGTTTGGAAGGCCACAATTTGAATCATCTGATCGAGTTGTGGAAATTCTGCAAGGATCAAGTCCATGGCAGCATCCCAGTCTTGTTCCTCGACCAAGGCATTCAGTTGCAGCACGGAAGCCCTGCCACGATTGAAAGGCACCAGTTTCGGCTTTAACTGCTGGAGGTAAGTGAAAGTATCGCGGTAAGCGCCGCGTAGCGTGCCACTGCTGGCTACCAGCAGGATCGCTTCCTGCGATTTTGCACTTTCAGGATATTTATTGATAAATTCCGTAAGTGACTTCTCCGCCGTCTGATACTCTTCACTTTGCATTTGGCAAACACCTCGCCAAAACATCATTTCCTCCTCCCATTTGGGC
>CAZHRP010000116.1:0-1960 GCA_964535055.1 uncultured Chthoniobacteraceae bacterium | reverse complement strand
TTGGGCTCACGATCCGGAATGGTTGTCAGGAAGCGCTCGATGACCGGCAGCGCTTCGGCAAATTTATTTTGCTGGATGCGGCTGATGGCCAGCAGTGGCAGTAACCTTGGCAGCGCTTCAAGGGCTTCCGGGCTTTCACCATACAACTCGAGAAATTTACTGAAGGCCTGTTCGCTGGCTTGGTAATTAGCTCCATTATAGCTATTGATACCACGATTCAGGAGTTGCTCTGCGGTTGCGGTCTCGAGATTGAATGTACTGGCACCAGGCTGCGCCAGTACGTGTGGCATGAAGCCTGAAGGTATCAGCGCCGCACCAATTATCAGTAGCAACTTGAATGTTTCCACCCGCATACAAAGAGCATCATTGCAGTTGGTAGTGGCTAAAGCAAGCCGTCAACACTCTGACCGGGCTGGTAATTTAACCAACCTTCACCAATTGGTGATATCGTCGTTGTCTTCCTTGGTGGATAAGGCTGTGCCGGCTGATGACCACAAGTCGAAAGTGGCAACGTTATTGATTTCAGTCGAGCTGGCTGAGTTATCAGGATCTGATTGAAAGTTGTAAGGTATCCCCCATGGGTCGATTACCCGGTAACTGCTGTCGAACTGGGAATTTTCCTTCAGCTCCATGTAAAGCCGTCCCTGTTGACCAAAGTTCTCGGCGCCAGAAGAAGCAGTGGTGCCACCAAGTTGGTCATCGCCATCACCGGTTAGCGCCTGATAGAGTGCTTGCGGGTTATCAGCCGCATCAGTATCCGGGTAAATACCGTTATCAGCGCGGTACGATTCCAGTGCCGCTTCCATTGCTGCGATCTCGGCCTGGGCCCGTGAAATTGCGCCTTTCTTGGTCGCATAGCCAGAGATGCTGATGATCAGGCCGGCCAGCACCGCTATAATGCCGATGACCGTCAGTAGCTCGACGATGGTAAAACCGTCGCGACATTGGGGTGACACGCTACGCTTCATACTATTAATCTATCACACTAGACTGCATTATCCATACCGGAGATGATCTGAATCAGCGGCAGGAACAGGGCAATCACGATAGTTCCGACAATCAATGCCAACAGCACGATCATGATTGGTTCCAATAGCGATGTCAGGCCGGCCACTGCATTATCCACTTCATCGTCGTAGACCTCGGCAATCTTCAGCAACATATCAGGCAACTGACCAGTCTCTTCACCGACATCAATCATGCTGATGACCATCGGCGGAAAAACCCCGCTGGCTTCCAAAGGTTGAACAATGGACTCACCTTCCTTGACGCTGTCGTGAACTTTGCTGATCGCCTTAGCGATGACGACATTACCGGCTGTATCACGGGTAATATTAAGGGCTTGCAGGATCGGTACACCGGAAGTTACCAGCGTGCCCAAGGTCCTGCTGAACCGCGAAATCGCAGTCTTGCGGATGAGGTCGCCAAATAGCGGCATGCCCAGTTTAGTCTTGTCGATAAATGCGCGCCCCCCCGCCGTTCTGGCAATAAAGATATAGCCAAATACCACCAGCGCCAAGCCACCGAGGATCCACAGGATGTTGCCGACCGCGAAGTCACTGGCTCCCATCACAATCCTGGTCAGCAACGGCAATTGCTGGCCGCCCAGCATGTCGTTGAAAATTTCTTCAAATTTAGGAACAATATAAATCAACAGGAAGGCCAGGATCAGGATGGCAATTACCAGCACGATGATCGGATAGACCATGGCCGAGACCACCTTGTTCTTCACTTTTTGCGCTTTCTCCTGAAACTCTGCCAGTCGATTGAGGACCAGTTCCAAAACACCGCCAAGCTCGCCGGCCTTGACCATGTTGACATAGAGTTTATTGAAAATTTTTGGATGCTGGCCGAGACCTTCTGAAAAGGTGGAGCCGCTCTGCACGGCGTCAGCCAACTGATCGATGGTGCCACGCAGAACCGGGTCTCTTTCCTGCTTGCCGAGCACATTGAGACCGCG
>CAZHRP010000115.1:0-7684 GCA_964535055.1 uncultured Chthoniobacteraceae bacterium | reverse complement strand
GCTTAAAGTGTCCTTGTGGATAATAAAGGCGATAATAAAGGGACAGACACTTATATGGCTTGACTTGGCTGGTTGGGGTTGATAGGTAGTTGGATTATGCGGACACGGAGGTTGAAGCCGGTTTATGATGCGGGGATTGATCGTGTGGATAATAAAGGGACAGACACTTATATGGCTTGACTTGGCTGGTTGGGGTTGATAGGTAGTTGGATTATGCGGACACGGAGGTTGAAGCCGGTTTATGATGCGGGGATTGATCGTGGGTATATTCACTGTGTGTCGCGGGCGGTGAACCGGGAGTATTTGTTTGGGGAGCGCGAGAAGCGTAAGTTTGTGTCGTTGATGCGGTTGTATGAACGGGTGTGTTGTGTGCGAGTGGTGACCTATTGTGTGCTGTCGAACCATTTTCATATCCTGCTGGAGGTACCGAAGCGCCCTGAGCAACTACCTGATGCAGAGTGGTTAATGCGCCATGTACACAGTTGTTATGGAGCGCAACGTGGGTATGTATTGCGTTCGGAGATTGCGCAACTACGCGAGATGGGCGGCGAGGCGATGATCCAGGGGATTGTGGATGGTTATTTCAAGCGGATGTGGGATGTGAGCGAGTTCATGAAGACGCTCAAACAGCGCTTTACCCAGTGGTATAATAAAGTGCATAAGCGCACTGGTACGATCTGGGAGTCGCGCTTCAGCAGCGTGCTGGTCGAGGGCAATAGCCCGGCGTTGCTGGCTACAGCGGCATATATTGATCTCAATCCGGTCCGCGCCGGGCTAGTCGATGACCCTGCTGACTATGCGTGGTGCGGGTATGGGGAAGCGGTGGCAGGTCGTCGGGCGGCAAGGAATGGGCTGGAAGTTGTCCATGAAATATTGAAGAACTATGCTGTGCCAGCAGAGTCGAAAAGCCTGCTGGAGCAATACCGCCGTGTCCTATTCGAGCGTGGTGAGGCACGTCCTGATGGTGTCACAGGTGCGCATAAGAAATCGAAAGGGTTTACAGCAGAACAAGTTAGAGACGAAAAGGTTAAAGGTGGGAAGTTGCCTAATATGGCTTTCCTGGCCAAGCGGGTACGCTACTTTACCCGTGGCGGGATCATCGGCAGCAGGGAATTTGTCAGCCAGGTTTACGCGCAGATCCGCGATGATCATAACTGGAAGCAAAGGCAGGAACAGCACGTTGCCCGCAAAATGCAGTTTAGCGACCGCATACACGGCCGTCAGTTCTTTGCTCTGCGCAGTACTCCGTAACGCCCTACTGCCGCACGGGCTCCGTACTCAGCAATTAACAAGATTTTTAAACGACAGACTAACTGCTTTTACTTTTCAAGCTTCGGACGAGCGGGCAGCGCAATTCGCACGATTACTTACCAGCAGCCTCACGCATCCGCACCGGCGAAGCAGCAACCTTATCGAGGATGATATCATCCTTGCTATCGCCATAGCGCCCGAAGGCGAGCACCCCGGTCGGGCATTGCTGGACACAGGCCGAGCAGCGTACACATTCCGGGTCCTCCATCGGGATCCCCTTATTGGCAAAGTTCATGATGTCGATTCCCTGGTGGCAGACTGAAGTGCAGACATTGCAGGAAATACACTTCGACTTCTCCGGGAAAATCCGGAACTTGGAAAAGCGTGCGTAGATATGCATCAGCGCCGCCAGCGGGCAGGCAAACCGGCACCAGACCCGCCCGGAGAAATGGAAGTACAAACCAAACCCGATGATCCCTGCCCATAGCAGATCAACGAACCACGCGTAACTCCACGGCATCATCTTGCCGCCATCACTGCCATTCAGTGCAAAACTAAAGCCCGCGCCAGCCCAGGAATCCGGCCACACCCAGGCGACCACCCGCAGCGCCAGCACCGCAAAGGCAAACACGAGAAATACCTGACCAATCATGTTGGCACGGTTCCAGAATGGTCCATGCGGCATCTTATGGCGCTGAGTATCACCTAATGTCTCGGCCATCGCGCCGCACGAGCAAATCCAGCCGCAATACGCACCCTTGCCCCAGTAACGTATTATCAGCGGGATAATCACGAATGTCTGCACCAGCGAGATAATCAACCACGCCCACAGCGGCTGGCTGGTAAAGACATTCCAGATAAACAGTGGCCAGGCCAGAATCAATCCGAAGGCACGCCAGTACTCGCGACCACTGCCATAGCTGACCTCAGGGAACAATTGGTCGGCAATCGCCTTACCGATCCCCTCATCATACCAGCCATTGAATCCGGCCCACGGCAGCAGGATATAAGGTAAGATGAAAAGTGGAATCAGCTGAACCGCCGCCAGAGTGATTGTCTGGCGGGTCACGTACGGTGTCTTACGGCGACGAATTCGCAGGATTCCAAAAGTAATGATGACGACGGTGTACAGAATGGAATAATAAAACCCCGGATCACCAACAACATACTTCATCGTACCCAGCAAGGTCGACGGGTCGGCAAACGCACCTTCAGCGGACGACCACCAGGAACCGAGGTTGAACGGAAACCAGTTGTTATTTTTAAACCATTCGTAGAGCGGCAGGAAGGTACCCGGTTTTTTCCACTGGTAGAAGAAAACAAAAATGGAGATCACTGCTGCCAACGACAACCAAAATCCCGGCGTCTTATCACCGGACACCTTGATCCCGGAACGACGAAAGAAATCCAGCGGCGCCTCACGCCCGATCATGGCAAAGACCGCATCATTCGCCACCTCACGCTGCTCGCCAGTTGCATTGTCCTTAAGCACTACTTTATCCTCAGTGATTTCAACCGGCGAGGTATTCAGGGCCAGCTTGAGGCTGCCCGCCGACTTATTCTCACGCATCCAGGCCGCCGCCGCAGTACTAATCCGCTCGGAGCTCGGCTCCTCGATGCTCACATCTGCCTCGGGGTCAGCGGTTAATACCTGGATCTTCTCGAGGTTACCAGGTTTGGGCCGGGAAAATTCCGGCTTGCGGTAGCTGAGCGTCACATTGGCACCACACACTGCCAGCGCAATCGCCGTTTCCATCGCGCTGTCGCCACCACCCACGATCATCACATTCTTTTCGCAATAATCTTTCGGGTCATGCAGACGGTTGCTGACTTTATCCAAATCTTCGCCGGGGATCCCCATTTTGCGGAAATTACCGCTGCGCCCGATAGCCACGACTACCCGGCGGGCCCGACTGGTCTCGCCTTTGCCATGGTGAAGCAGAATCTCATTGCCCTTGCGCTCGAGTCGTTCGATCCGCTGCCGGGTAATTTCTACCCCTGCTCCATCCTTTTGCTCATGCATGACCTCGAGCAGGCGCTCTTTGGTGTCAGCATCGTCAGGATACTGGATGCCACCGTCCGGGGTCATCTCAGTCGGGTACGTGTAAATCGGTTTTCCTTTCGGAAAGTTAGCCACCGTCGAGAACGGCTCCGCAGCTTCGTACAACTTGTAGCTTAAACCGGCTTTGCTGGCCTCCATTGCTGCCGAAACCCCGGATACTCCAGCCCCGATAATCGCGATGTCAATCAGATCCTCGTCCGGAGTGCCTCGCCCACCCTGAAAGTCAGCTTCCTTAAGGATGGCATGGACAGCTTTAGCACCAGAATCCGAAGAAAATTTGAGCAATGGGATCCCGGTTAGATCACCAACGATGCGAATTCCCGGCACATTGGTGCGGCCATTTTCACCGACTGCCGGCAGCTTTTCAACAGTCCCGGCCGGCCAACGGGTATGCAACCAGTGCATGTATTTGGAAATAATATTCATAAGGTACAATTTGTCAGAGTCGGTGCCGATCTCAGTTATTCCAGATATTCCTGGGCAAAGTCTATCTCTACTTCAAGCGCAGCTTCCAGCCGTTCAAGATAATCCAGACGCGCTATCTCGATCCCGCCGAATTGCCGCAGGTGGTCGGTCATCCACTGCGTATCCAGTAATTGATAGCCATTCCGCCTGAGCCGGTCGGCCAGTGCCACCAATGCGACTTTCGATGCATCTGTCTCATTGGAAAACATCGATTCGCCAAAGAATGCCCCACCCAGTGCCACGCCGTACAAGCCACCAACCAGCCGCCCATCCAGCCAACTCTCAACACTGTGCGCATAACCAAGCCGGTGCAGGTGACAGTAAGAAGCCATAATCTCAGTCGAGATCCAGGTCTCAGCACGCTGACTGCACGCACGAATCACCTCGCCAAAAGCAGAATTCACCCGCACCTCGAATTTACCCTTCCGCAAAGTGCTCTTCAGGCCATGCGGAACATGAAAGGTCTCGAGCGGCAAAATCCCGCGCGGATCCGGCGAAAACCACAGGATCTCGCCAGTCTCATCGGCCATCGGAAACGCACCCATACGGTAGGCTCCCAGCAACATTTCAGGATCAATCATTCACTCAGCTTCCCGCAATTTCGAAAAAATTACTTATATCTTAATCATATATCCATATTCAACCCTGGTGCACAGCGCCGTGCCCGGAAGCGAGTCTGTTAATAAACTTACTTACGCAAATTATTTGCAATTATTCCCGTATTCTGTTAACACATTATGTCCAAAATATGAATACAAAGATCCAGGGATTCACACTAATCGAACTACTGGTAGTGATTACTATCATTGGTATCCTGATCGCCATTGCCATGCCGGTTTTTGCCAGGGTAAATCTGAGTGCCCAGCAATCCGAATGTGCATCGAACATGCGCCAGATCGGAGTTGCCATGCTGACTTATGCCGCAGAGAACAATAATCGGCTGCCTGAAACTTCCCACACCGCAGCCATCGGCCAAAGCTGGATTTACGAACTGGAAGAATACCTCGACGACGTCGACGAAGTAAGAATTTGTCCGGCTGACCCCAACGCCCAGCAACGCCTGGCTGCGGGAGGTACCAGTTATATCCTCAATAGCTTCCTTTTCGTGCCTGTAATCGATGGATTCACTGGCGAAGTGCTGGAACCGTCCAATAATTTACTGCTGATCAATAGCCCGGCCCGCACTATGATGGCCTTCACCATCTCCGATGCAATGGGGGTAGGTGCTCAGGACGATCATACCCACTCCGGTGGCTGGACCAGCTGGACCGCTGTCGTCAATGATATCTCCCCGGATCGCTTCACAACCAATCAGGAGGATGATCACTCGAGTGGATCGTCCAACTACCTGTACGCAGACGGACATGTCGAAAAACATTCCGCCGCTGACATCAAAGAACGCGTCGAAGCCGGCGAGAACATCGCCGAGCCTCAATAAATGCTAAGATTCTTTAGAAAATGAGAAAATTATTCATTATCACTGTCGGCATGTTGTTGGCCCTTAGCGGTGTCAATGCTCAAACACTGATCACCGGGCATGTCGACATTACTTTCACCTATGCCGCTTCAACATGGCAAAGTGAGTTCCGGCATGGTGGAACCCCGGATGACCCAACCGTCTCGACACCAATCGATCAGGCCGCGCTACCGGCAATCGACCAGCCATACATATCGAGTAACCCTGCTTCCGGTGGTGACCGCAGGACACAACCGAATGGAACGAGACTGGATTTTACCGGTGTGCCGGACGGCGAACCCGTGTGGGCTTTTCTTCAGTCTAACCCGGCTGATACCTGGCCGGGATTTCGCAACAGCCAGCCAGCCAGCACTTTCAAATCTTACGATCCAGGCGATGAGAGGGTAGATGTTCTTGCCCCGACAGCCCCAAGTCAGCCATGGCTAAAAGTTGCTTTGAAAAATGTGACTTACATCGGCCAGTCGCCGTCTGCAGAGTTCAGCATGTGGCAAGTTATAGGTAGCGGTCAGGGTACTGTCTTTCTGCAGTGGATGTCGACTTTTGAGAATGGCATCGACGCCACCGACTGTTACTACTTTTTGGAGCAAGCTCATACACACATAAACTGGGGTTTTTCCCAACTCGGTATTTATCGCATCACTTTAGAAGCTACTGCTACCCTATTAAATGGTACGGTTGTCACTAGCAGCCCAAACATTGTGACTTTCGCCATTGGAACTCTGGCGACCTATCAAGCTGACCACTACAGTGGCTCTGAGTTGGAAAACCTGTCCCTTAGCGGACCACTTTCAGATTCCGACCAAGATGGCTTGGAATTAATTCTCGAATACGCATTTAACCTGGTGCCAACACTTGCCGATGCCAAGACCATGGTTCCATCCACCGGTACCTCCGGATTACCGGTCGCATCCGTCCACACAGACAATACTTCCAATTACCTGCGGCTTGAATTCATCCGCCGCAAATCATCTACCAACCCACAGATCACCTATACTCCAGAATTCGCCGACACACCGGATGCCGAATCATGGTCGTCCGGGGTGATGACCTCACAATCGTCCATCGACTCGACCTGGGAAAGAGTCGTCTACACCGACTCAGTGGCAGGCAGCCCCAATAGCCCGCGCTTCGGACGCGTCAGGGTCAATCTGCTCGAAAAGATTGCTTATTGAAAATTTTTTGCAAAAAAGTCTTTACATGCAAATCATTTGCGATAAGAACTTACTTGCAACGTTTGGATTGATAGTTTTCCAAAAAATTAAAAGAAATAACCAATAATTAGGAGATTGAATATGAGTATAATGATCAGGGTGATGGTGCTGACACTGGTTTCAGCAGGAATAAGTTACGGACAAACTGGCTGGCTGGCTGGACATGGTGATGTTGGGATCGGCTACGAGGATGGTGAACTTGAGCCGCATTGGCATCTGGGTGAAGATAACGAGTCTGTCAGACTTGGCCCAACAGTGCAGTCGTTCGGTCCGGATGGTACCGAGTTTGAGCCTGATGAATTGATCGCTAAAACCGGTCGCATAGAAGCACGTGATGCAGACGCACTATGGGACTTTACCGGTGTCGCGGCGGGTGCGGATCTGTACGTCTTTCCAGAAGTCGAAGACCCTACCGCGCCATATGTGGGAATCGGTACTGAAGAGCTGACTGTTTCGGATTGGAGCACTGACATCACGCTCACACTGACTTCAATCAGTGGCTCAGGAGTTGATGCTGGCGGTGAATTCTCGCTCTACACGATCGATACATTCTCTGGAGACCCAGTCGAGATCATGTCGACCAATGATGGTATTTCAAGTGCCGACGCGGTTTCTCAAGCTGCTGGAACTCACGAGCACTACAATTGGGCATTCACGCAACTCGGTCGCTACGACCTGACCTTTGAGGTCACTGGCACCCATGCCACCAATGGTGCCGAAATGGCCACTGCTACTTACAGCTTTGAAGCAATTCCAGAGCCAGGAACAGCCGCTCTGCTCTTGCTGCCTGCTTTCGGCTGGCTGGTGCGCCGCAAACGCTAACTAATAATCAGTTTCTTACCAATAGCCCCGTCCAGCCGGACGGGGCTATTTTTTATGCTCCACCAACGTTCCGTTGGATCTACTTGGAGCAGCAGTCGGATCGCTCTGTAAATTCAAAACCGCTAGGAAAATGGCCACCCAAACGCCACGGCGACGGAGCGCCGTGACTACAAGCAACGTTCCGTTGGATCTACTTGAAGTAGCTGCCGGATCGCTCTGTCACGGCACAAGCGGGCCGCCAGTATATCAGACAAAGTAGCGTTCAGTCTTCTATCAGGCTGATGCTCACAATTAACGAAACTTAAATTCACGCGCTTCGCGGGCCGTAGTTTCTGTGGCTACTTAGCCCGGATAAATCACAAGCCATCTATCGTAGTGAGGCGCAGACCCCGATGT
>CAZHRP010000114.1:1809-7696 GCA_964535055.1 uncultured Chthoniobacteraceae bacterium | reverse complement strand
ACATCGGGGTCTGCGCCTCACTACGATAGATGGCTTGTGATTGATCCGGGCTAGTCGGCTAATTGACCGCGAACGTGAGCGCAAAGCAGCTGGTTATAGTGGCTCTGGCGATGCACCCGGCAACGGTGAAGGCTCAGGAGTTGGAGTCGGGGTCGGGGTTGGGGTTGGCTCCGGATTGAACCCACGCCGTTCCAGATCATCGATCACCGTTTGCGTTGCAGTGCTCACATCTTCCCGGTTGTTGTTAACATGGCGGGTCAGGCTGAGATCAAGCTTCATGCTGGCATCACTGAAACCGGCAACACCAATAGTCTCGCGAAAAGTTCCCTCGTTAGTAACAAAAGAACTACTGGAAGCCTGGAAGGAGCCTGAGAGATTGCGAGTAACCGGCATACTAATGGAGCCACCAATGTTAATTACAGAAAACTTCCCACCGGTCAGCAATAAAGAGGCACTGATTTCATCCTGGTCGCCGGAACCCGAGATAGCACTGAGCATCGAACTCCCATCCTCAACGATAAATAATTGACCGGAACCCTGGGAATCTGCATAAAACCGCCGGGCATTCCTTTCCACAGTAAAAACGAATGTGCCGGATCCTTCGGGCAGATCAGTGATGAAGTAGCCCCCGGTATAAAACTCGTAGTTCAGGGAAGTGCCGGTGTCATTCAGGTCGAGTTCGTAGACCCCAACCTGGGCATGAGTCGAGACAGCTGCCAGCAGCAGGAGAACTGTCGAAAAGGGCTTTATCAATGAGAAACTTTTCATAACTGACTTCTCGCAAGCTTCAGACCGTCTGTCCAGTACAGAGATAAAAATTATATGTGGCTCTCAACTACTGTGCGACCGGCTCGCGGGCACGGTCTTCGAATCGGGTAAATTCCTTGAGGAAGGTCAACTTGACGTCATCGGTTGGTCCGTTACGCTGTTTGGCGATAATTAATTCCGCCTCACCCGCAGACTCGTTGGCTCCTTCCTCGTCGTCCGCATCATAGTATTCGCGGCGCACCAGTAGCCCAACTACATCAGCATCCTGCTCAATCGAGCCTGATTCGCGCAGGTCACTCAGTCTTGGTTTGCCACCGGATCGCTGCTCGGGCTGACGGTTCAATTGCGCCAGTACCAGAATCGGAATATCGAGTTCCTTGGCCAAAGCCTTGATCCCGGATGAAATCTCTGCGATCTCCAGCTGCCTGTTATCCTGCGCGCGCCTGGTGTTGGAACGCAGCAGTTGCAAGTAATCGATTACTATTAACTGGATATCGTGTTGCGCTTTTAACCGGCGTGCTTTGGCGCGTAATTCGAGAATTGTCAGGCCTGCTGTGTCATCGATGAAAAACTTACTTTGACTGAGGCGCGAGGCTGCAGAGGTTAGTTTGGGAAAGTCATGTTGGCTCAGGAAGCCATCGCGGGCGGATTTCAGGTTGACCCTGGCGATCGAGCAGAGCAGACGCTGTACCAGTTGCTGGGTACTCATCTCGAGGCTGAACACGGCGACCGGCTGCTTTTCAAAGACCGCAACATGCTCGGCGATATTCATGGCTAAAGCAGTCTTGCCCATACTTGGGCGCGCAGCGATAACAAACATTTCGGCCCGGTGCAAGCCGCTGGTCAGCTTATCTAAACCCTTAAACCCTGAAGGTAAGCCGGTCAACGAACCTCGGTTTTTGTAAAGCTGCTCGATGGTATCGATCGCTTTCATGACCTCTTCTTCCATTTTGAAGACACTGTCCTTGTAGCGATCCTCAGCTATCGAAAGTACTTGCTGCTCAACTTCATCCAGCAGTGTCTCAACTTTGTCAGCCTGCTCGTAGGCCCTGCTGGTACATTCCGTACAAGTTGTGATTATCTGCCTCAGGATGTGCTTTTCACGCAGGATATCGATATAGAAACTGGCATTTGCTGCACTCGGAACGTAGGTGTACATGTCGGTGACAAAGGCCGCTCCACCAATCTCATCCAGTTTACCCTCAACTGCCAACTCATCAGTCAGAGTAATCAAGTCGATCGGCTTTTTCTCATCCCAAAGGCGCACCAAGGTCTCGTATAGGGAACGATGCGCCGGTAAATGAAAATAATCCGGTGCCAGTTGAGTCAGGCTTTCATTAAGAACTTCGTCTGGAGCAATCAGGATCGAGCCCAGAACCCCCTGCTCCGCTTCTACACTGTGCGGAATCCCGCGCGTTGCAGATTGTGAATAACGTGTGGAATGAAGTGAATAACCGTTGGGGGATTTTTCTGTGGCTGGGGTTTGCAAAGATTGACCCCGCTCACGATCCTCGGTAGTGGTGCGCGTGCCTGACGCGACAGTTTCCCCATCAGCCATGTTGTAATAGTACTACACGATTGTTAAATCGCAAAGATTAGAAATATTGTGCAGCAAAAGTATACTCATCAAGTATCTGCTTCTGTCTCTTCGGTGGCAACTGCAACTTCCTCATCAGCACCAGCCGCCTTAACATTAATTGCAACTGAGGCGGTCACGTCCGGATGTAATTTAATCGGAAAGTCAAACTTTCCAGTCGATTTGATGGCACGCTCCATAACAATTTTGTGATGATCAATGGCTGCATCGCCGCCCAGTTTCCCATTCAGTTTCTCGGCAATTTCATGCGATGTGATCGATCCGAACGCCTTGCCTTTCTGACCGGTCTCTAGTTCAAACTCTAATTTGACCTTGGCAATTTTGCGCGACAAAGTTTCAGCATCATTGAGTTCACGGGCTTCCCGCTCAGCCCGTTTGGCTTTGAGAGCGTTCAGTTGTTTCAGGTTGCTGTTCGTTTTGTAGTATGCCTTGCCCTGCGGCACTAAAAAGTTGTGGGCGTAGCCACCCTTGACTGTTACTACATCTGCTTCTGCTCCCAAACCCGGAACATTTTCTTTTAAAATAACTTCAGTCGTCGCCATGATTTTCTTTTTGGTAATTGAGGATCGTAACGATTAGCAGTTCGGAAAGATATTGTCAAGCAGCTTGACCGGAAATCTTTAATAACACCCGTTCTACCTGTTACCCACTGCTGCAAAAAATTCCCTGCTATGCAGCGAAATCATTTCATACAAAATGTTTTTGTTCTGGCAGAGGTATTGGCCAACAACGATAGTCGCAGTAATGACACGCATATACTTAGTTTTTTTTGTTTTAGCCGCAACTCTTCTACCACCGCCAAGCCGGGCTGATGAGGCTCGCTTTTTTCCCCAAGCTGGCACCCATTTCGGAGTTTATTATTATCCTGAACACTGGCCCGAAGAACAATGGGAACGTGATATTAGCCGGGTAGCAGAGCTCGGATTTGATTTCATTCACTATGCAGAATTTGCCTGGGTTAGAATGGAACCTACAGATGGGAACTTCGATTTTGCCTGGTTAGACCGGGCGATAGATCTGGCCGCCCAAAACGGACTCAAAGTGCTGCTCTGCACGCCCTCGCCGTGCATTCCCGCCTGGTTGGCGACTAAGCACCCGGAAATATTGGCAGTCGATCGCAACGGGCGACGAATTCATCATAACGGAACGCGCTTAACCGGTTCACTGGCCAATCCTCATTACCGCCAGTACGTGGCCCGTATCGTGACCAGGATGGCTGAGAGATATGGCAAAGATGAGCGGATCTGGGGGTGGCAAATTGGCAATGAACCACATATCCAAACTGGTTCTGATTATAGTGCTTCCGCGCTCGAGGAATTCCGTGCCTGGTTGAAGAATAAATACGGGACGATCGACAAGTTAAACGAAGCTTGGGGGGCAGCCTTCTGGAGTTATACCTTTAACGATTTCGATCAAATCCGGATGCCATTCCCAACTCTTCCCGGCCCTAATCCGCATACTTATCTGGATTTCGAAACTTACACTTCCGAAGAAATTGCCCGTGACCTGATCGACCAGGCTGCGATCATCCGCCAGCATGCAACCGGCAGCCAATGGATCACCACCAACTACGCAAATTTTAAAGGCCTAAAGAACGTCAATCCATTCCTGACCCGTGAGGAATTGGATTTTGCCACACACACCATGTACCTCACTCATAACCGAATGAACTCCGCTGGAGATTCACTCTCCCATCGACTTGGTAGTGGCATGGAGTTTAGCCTGTTTGCCGAAATTGCCAAATCGGTCAACGGGTACACCGGACTTATGGAACTCCAACCCGGTCAAATTAACTGGGGAAATTTTAATGCACAACCACTGCCAGGAGCCGTAAGGATGTGGGTATGGCATGCCTTTGGTATGGGACAGCGCCTGGTCTGCACCTACCGCTTTCGCCAGCCTCTATTCGGCATCGAACAATTCCACCACGGGATCATGCAAACCGATGGAATCAGCGTCAACCGCGGTGGCAATGACTTTGTTACAGCAGTCGCGGAGATAAATACTATCGAAGAACATCTTGACCCTGAAGCAACCAATCCATTTATCGAAAAAACCCGCACCGGCATCCTGTGGAGTCAACGCAACATTATGGATGTAGAATATTATTCGCACCACGAGGATTGGGACACATGGCAACATATCTATACCTGGTACCAGGGACTCAAACGAATGGCTGTCGATGTCGTCTTTGTTGACGAACTCGATGCATTCGATCCCGCACACCTGCCGTTCATGATTGTACCCGCCTACCAGATGATGAGCCGTGAGTTGATCGCCAAATTGGACGACTATTCCAATCGTGGAGGCCACCTGATCATCACTACCCGCTCTGGCTTAAAAGATCACAGAGGTCACTTATGGGAAGCCAAAATCCAACAGCCAATCTGGAATCTGATAGGAGGGGAAATAGAATATTATGATCACCTTCCAGCCAGTCACCCCGGCCTGGTCAGCTTCGATGACAACCAGTACCGGTGGCATGTGTGGGGTACCGTAGTCAACCCCGGGCCGGAGACAGCAAGCTGGGGAACTTACGACGATCAATTTTATCAGGGACACTCGGCCATCCTTCACCGCAAAACGAGCCAGGGTAGCGTAACTTATGTTGGGGTCTGGTCGGACGAATGGGAATTGGAATACCACTTGTTGCGAAAAAAATACGCACAGGTTGTCGGCAAACTGCCTTTCGACCTGCCTCCCTATATCTTTATCGACTACCGGCAGGGGCTTTGGGTGGCAGTCAACTATACTGACCAGAGCATGAATCTGTCGCTTCCAGCGCAAGCAAAGTTACTATCCGGTCAGCACGAGTTAGCCCCGGCAGGAGTCACTGTGTGGGCAGAGTAAGCACTCCAGGCTTGCTACCGGATATATCCGGCTCTAATTGTTGGTATGCCTTTCCTACGAGTTGAAACCAATGTCAGTGTGACTCCGGAACAGCACCGGCACGCGCTGACCTCCCTTTCACGCGAGGTTGCTGAGGCACTTGAAAAATCCGAGGAGTATTTCATGGTCACCCTAATGACCGAGCAGCCGTTGATCTTTGCTGGCAACGATCAAGCTGCAGCCATGGTCAGCTTACAAAGTCTCGGACTGGATAGCTCGCAGACGACGAAACTCACCGGTCTAATATGCTCCTTGCTGGAACAGCACCTAGCGGTACCACCGGCACGCATCTACATTGTCTTCACCAGCATCGATCGCCCCATGTGGGGATGGAATAAAAAAACTTTTGGCTAAACAATCAGCGTTTGACGCTGGCACGCGAAGCGGGAAATTTAACCACGTTACCTCTGACTTGCGGCAGTGACATGGGAGCTGTCATGTCCTCACACTTGCGCTTCTTTCCATTGACTTGAACATTGAAAAAAGTTTTCAAAACATAGCATGCCTGAAGTTTTTGAGGACTTTTTACTGAAATCAAGCGAAATGTGGGCTGTGTTCGAGGTGCTGGTACCCTGCTGGAGTATGACCGGGTGGGTGGATGAAGTAACTATCTCCTTGCTCTTGCATGGCAGG
>CAZHRP010000114.1:0-1799 GCA_964535055.1 uncultured Chthoniobacteraceae bacterium | reverse complement strand
ATGCTCAAGATCAAACCGCTTAAAGGCCTGTATCCGGCACGCCACCTGGTTCATCAGGTGGCCAGTGTCCCCTATGACGTAGTCGATTGTAAAGAAGCCCGCGAACTCGCTGCCGACTCCCCGTACAGCCTGCTGCGAGTGGAGCGAGCCGAGTTAGAATTACCGGACGGTACTGACCCTTATGCAGACAAAGTTTATGCACAGGCTGCCGCCAACCTGGCAAAGTTTCGGGATGATGGAGTACTCTTGCTCGAAGAGCAGCCAGTGTTTTATGTTTATAGCCAGAAAATGGGTAATCATGAACAAGTCGGTATAGCGGTGGCTTGCCACATCGAAGATTATGAGAATGACCTGATAAAGAAGCATGAAAAAACCCGTCGCGAGAAAGAAGATGACCGCACCCGCCTGATCCACGAACTTAATGCCAATACTTCACCGGTATTTCTCACTTACAAAGATCAGCCAACGATAAATGATCTGGTAGAGAACATCATGCGCGGCGAACCATATGCTGATTTTGTAGCTGCCGACGGAGTTGAGCACAAAGTTTGGAAGATAACTGATACAGAGCCATTGTCTGCATCCTTGGCAGGATTAAACGAAGCTTATGTAGCTGATGGCCACCACCGAACTGCCAGCGCAGTTCGGGTTGGCAAAGAGCGCCGTGACAAGAATACTGCCCACACCGGCAATGAACCATATAACTGGTTCTTGTGTGTTTTATTTCCAGACAGCCAGTTGCAAATCCTTCCATATAACCGCCTGGTTACCGATCTCAATGGTCATTCGGCACTAGAGTTTATCGATGCAATCCGTGAACACTTTGTGGTAACCCCCAATGCCGCCCCACACCCGCAAGCTCCCGGTGATATCCGAATGTATCTGGAAAATACATGGTACCAGCTCGAGTGGACGCCTGCTCCGGACTTGGCACCTGCAGATCAGCTCGATGTCGCAGGATTACAGGACCACTTACTGGCACCGCTGCTTGGGGTAGAAGATCCTCGTACCAGCCAGCGCATCCAGTTTATCGGCGGTATTCGCGGTATCGAGGAACTTGAGAAACTGGTCAATACCGGCACGGGTGCAGTCGCTTTCTCGATGTACCCGACCACCGTCGAACAGCTAATGGCAATTGCCGATGCCGGCCAGATTATGCCGCCCAAGAGTACCTGGTTTGAACCAAAGCTGCGATCCGGGCTGTTTATCCATCTGATCGAGTAATTGTTCTGCTGCCATGGTAGCCAGACAAATTAGCAGTCGCAGGGACCGCCGTGACGGCGGCAACATAATCAGTGCGGTTTTTACCAGCTTGTTCTTTTTGGTCTTCGCGGCGATGGGCGGACTGTTTTTGGTTCTCCTGGGTGGTGAATTAATCGCTATTGCGCAAACTTACAGTTGGCAGCAGGCCTCCTGCACCATCCTCAGCACCGGAGTTGATAGCAGCCGCGCACAGGACAACGATGACAGCGACCCGCACCATGTGACTGTTGAATACCAATATGCCTACGCCGGACAGACGTACACCTCCACCACTTTTATGCGGAATTACGACGGCGAGGAATCCATAGCCGATGCCGAGCGGATCGCGGCCAAGCTAAAGTCAACCCCACAGCGATATTGCTACGTCAACCCGGAGCAACCGGCACAAGCAGTACTTAGACGCCAATCGCTAATCATCGGTTTTTTCGTAATCATTCCACTGGTATTTCTCGCGGTCGGTCTAGGCGGCATTTGGTTTACCTGGCGCAAAGCAACAGCAAGACACAGGCCGCGCTGCTGGAAGCCATGCAGGAGCG
>CAZHRP010000113.1:0-7699 GCA_964535055.1 uncultured Chthoniobacteraceae bacterium | reverse complement strand
CTTATCAGTGGCAAGACCTGCCTGAGGGTTATCCGCCACAGCGATGTGCGATACCCCCCCTGCTCATAGAGATTAACATTAATAATACTCAGATTCGCCAGCATAGAATTAATTGAAAAAGATAACAAAAACTACAAATAAAGAGATATGCAGCAGGTTTAATAGTTGGTAAGTATGAGTGGTAAGTTTGAATTAATATAATATTAAGGCATTTTAATGATAAACAAAATATCATTTTTGTAACAATATTGTTGCAGTGACCTGTAACCTCTTACTGCTTACCATACCTTAGGCAATCTGGTGCTGTAGCCATCTGGCAACTGTCGGATCGCCGATCAATGTCCGCTGTCGCCACAGCGCTCTGATACCGTGCAAAAGCCTGCCACCCCGCTGCCGCCACACAGTAGCTTGATACTCATCCACCAAGAAACTTACCCACCTGCACAGCAATACTCGTTTGCTGACTTTGCCAAATCCTGATGACTAAAAATAGCAGATCTGACGGGCTAGCACTTAACCTGCCAGGTCATTACTAGGCCAGCAGTAGCGCCGGTGACTCAAGTAGTTTCTTGAAGGCTGCGAGAAATTCGGCCCCGACGGCACCGTCGACCACCCGGTGGTCACCGCTGAGGCCGATACTCATCCGCTGGCCGACCACGATTTCGCCGGCCTCGTTGACCACCGGCTTTTTGACCACAGATCCGATGGCGAGGATCGCCGCTTGGGGTGGATTGATGATGGCGTAGAAGTGGTCGATTCCGTAAGCGCCAAGGTTCGAGACGGTAATTGTCCCGCCCTGGTATTCTTCCGGGGTCAGTTTGCGTTCCCGCGCCTTGGTGGCCAGTTCTTTCATTTCGGCACTGATCGCCCGGAGCCCTTTGGCCTGCGCATCTTTGATTACCGGAGTTATCAGGCCATCATCGATGGCCACCGCTACCGCCAGTTGCACGCTGCCGCTCTGGATGATACCATCGTTGGTAAAGCGGGCATTGATCATCGGCACCTGCTTGGCGGCAATCGCGGTGGCCCGCAGAATAAAATCATTCACCGTCACTTTGCCAAAGCCGAAGTCATCACCGCCTTCCTTGAGCGACTTGCGCAGCGTCATCAATGGCGCGGCATCGACTTCGATGGTCAGGTAAAAATGCGGCAACTGGGTCTTACTCTCGACCAACCGCTGGGCGATGGCCTTGCGCATACCGCTGAGCGGGACGGTCTCTTCACTGCCGGGTTCCGGTCCGCCGGTGGGTGTATAAGCAGCCTCGGCTGCACCACCTGTCATACCGAAGCGGATTGCATCGCGCACATCGTCGGCAACAATCCGGCCGCCCGGACCACTGCCTTTAAACCGGGAAATATCAATACCTTCAGCCGCAGCCAGTTTCTTTGCCAGTGGCGATGCCTTGACCCCATCGAATGAGACCGCTGCGGGTGACGCAGCAGCCTGCTTGGTAGAACTGGCAGCCGGTTTTGATTCCGGCTGTTCTTTTTCTTTCTGTTCTGGCTCCGGTTGTGACTTCGGCTGGGCGGCTTGCTGTTCCGGCTCAGGCGCGGCCGCTTGCGCTCCGCCGCCGGCCTTCTCAGCGATTTCTTCATCGCTGGGCGGCTCTTCGCCAGCCGCTAACAGCACAGCGATCGCAGCACCGACCTGTGCCGCAGTCCCTTCACCGACCATAATTTTGTACAGCTTGCCGTCATCGAATGCTTCCATTTCCATGGTCGCCTTATCGGTTTCCACTTCGGCCACCACTTCCCCCATTTCGATGGTGTCGCCTTCACTCTTCTTCCACGAGACGATGGTCCCTTCGGTCATCGTGTCGCTCAACTTCGGCATCTCGAGATAAATTGGCATGATTTCTAAATGATAATAATTTCCGGCCTAATAGCTAGCAAATCGATCGCACTGACTCGACCACCCGCTCGACCGTCGGCAGCTGGATTTTCTCGAGTTCCGGGCTGTAGATTGCCGGTGCGTCGAGACTGCATACGCGCTGCACCGGAGCATCCAGCGCATCAAATGCCTGCTCCTGGATCAGGGTGGCAATCTGTGAACTGGTGCCACAGAACGGCTTGTTTTCGTCGACCAGCACGGCGCGGTGCGTTTTAGTAACTGTTTGCAGAACAGCGTCGGTATCGAGCGGACGCAGCGATCGCAGATCGAGCACCTCGGCATTGATCCCATGCTCGTCGGCCAACACATCGGCGGCCTTAAGTGCGGTGATGGCCGCCCGGCCATGAGCGATCAGGCTGACATCGGCACCAACCCGCTTCACCTCGGCAACCCCCAGCGGTATCGTGTATTCATCCTGTGGCACTTCCCACTCTTCGCCATACAGCAAAGTATTCTCCATAAACATCACCGGGTCATTGTCGCGGATCGATTGCTTCATCAGTCCCTTGGCATCGTAGGCGGTAGCCGGGCAAACGACTTTCAGCCCCGGCATATTGGCCAACAGGTTTTCCGGGGTATGCGAATGGGTCGCGCCGACATTGGTGCCGCCATTGGCCGGCCCGCGAATCACCATTGGAATGTTGGTCAGGCCACCTGACATGTAACGTACAGTACCGGCATTGTTGACAATCTGATCAAAGGCGACGTAGGCAAAGCTCCAGAACATCAACTCACAGACCGGACGCAAGCCGAGCATCGACGCCCCGACGCTCAAACCAATAAAGCCCGCCTCACTGATCGGCGTGTCAATCACCCGCTTGTCACCGTACTTCTTCCAGAGACCTTCGGTGACCTTGTAAGCACCATTATATTCGGCCACTTCTTCACCGATTATGAACACATTCTCGTCGCGCTCGATTTCTTCGGCGAGCGCGTCATTCAATGCTTTGCGATAAGTAATTACAGCCATGGCTTAGCTAAAAAAATGGGTTCCGGTACGCCCGGCTTCGGTGTCATTGTCCACTTCCCAGTAGACATCCTCGAAGATGGCTTCCGGCGGTGGGAAGTCACTTTCTTCGGCGAACTTGGCCGAGTCGGCAGCTTCTTTTTTGGCTGCGTTATCAATTTCCTCGACCTGCTCTTCAGTCAGCACTTTTTCATCGAGCAGGATGCGGCGCCAAATCAGCAATGGATCATGCTCATTACGGTATTTCTCGATCTCTTCCGCAGTGCGATACTTCTTGGCATTGGCGTCGGCCACCGAGTGCCCGTAGTAGCGATAGGTCGCAATCTCGATCAGTGTCGGCTTGCAGCTTTCATGCGCCCGCTCGATGGCTTCTGCAGTCGCTGCGCGGATCTCATAAACATTTTCGCCGTTGACTGACGCCCATTCCATTGCATACGCACCGGCCCGCGCTGCCAGGTTATCTTCAAACGCAGACGAGCGGGACTGGCTGGTGCCCATCGAATATTGGTTGTTCTCGATGATAAAGACTACCGGGATGTCCCACAGCGCTGAAAGGTTGAGCGTTTCATGAAAGACACCCTGGTTGACAGCACCATCACCGAGAAAGGTCAGGCAGCTACCTTTAAGTCCTTTGTATTTCATCGCAAAAGCAATGCCGGCCCCCAGCGGTGTCTGCCCGGCCACAATCCCGTGACCACCCCAGTACCGCTTGTCGGGCGCAAAGAAATGCATCGAACCGCCCTTGCCTTTCGAGCAACCGGTCGCCTTACCAAATAGCTCGGCCATGCATTCATTCATGCTCATGCCGACGGCCAGCGCATGCCCATGGTCACGGTACGCTGTGATCACATGGTCGTGTTCGCCCAGCACCGAAACCGTCCCGACTGCAACACTCTCCTGCCCGGTATACAAATGCAGGAACCCGCCCATGCGGCCCTGGTTGTAGAATTTCAGCGAAGTTTGTTCAAACCGCCGAATCCGAAACATGTCGCGCAGGATCTTTACCTTCGCTGCGTTATCCAACGCCTGATTGACCGGCGCTTTGCTTGCATCACTCTGCTTACTCACTCTTGATTCTTTCCAAATTTACTTGCTGCTCGATTTTGACTCTCGCAAGTGCGCAAGATGGACTGCTCTGACCACGATGGCAAGTCACTATCGAGCCAAATTGTTGACCTGCAAGCACAGACTCGCAAGCCCGCTTCAATGCCGGCAACTCAACTATTCAGATGCCTTGGTGCGAATCACATATTCGCCAAAGCCAAGCCGTGGAATAATCACCGCTGGTTTACTGCTATTATCAACAATTGGCACCCTGGCCGTGTGCGAGTATTCCGCTTCGTAGGTCATGACCTTTTTGGGGTCGCTATCAATCCGGATCAATGTATTAGCCCAAACCCGCAACGGCACATCATCGAGTTTCAGATTTACATCATATTTGGTTTCCTGTCCGGCAAAGCTCGGATTCATAACTTGGCTCCTTGGTCGCCGCGCTTTTATCTTTAAAACTAACTTCGAAGTACATGTAATAGTCACCTTTGAGCGGCGACTTGCGGATGGCTACAGATTCCACCGTGAACTCAGCAGCAACCCCGTTACCTGCTGCTAGCAACACGCCAACACATAGCAAAATCAAACAACGATAAATATTCATTCATCTAAACTAACCGATCGCCAACAGAATTGCAACGCTGCACAGCGATCCGTTACCGACCACCAGCTACACCCTCGCCAGCACGATACTGGAATTGATCCCGCCAAATCCGAACGAGTTGCTCAGAGTTAAGCAAATTCTCAAATTTTTCTCTGTAAGCATTGCACTTGCTGTAATTACTACTTGGTTTAAATTAATATTTCATTTCAAAGATGCGTGATCTTCAGGCTTTAACCCAAGTTCTCAATAATATTTATCCCGAGTTACAGGAGCACTACGGGGTAAAAAGTATGGCTATTTTTGGATCTCGAGTGTCTGGACATGCGGAGGAAGATTCAGATTTGGATGTGCTGGTAGAGTTTGAAGAACCCGTAGGCTTATTGAAATTTCAGGAATTGGAAGAAAAGCTAAGTCAAGGCACCGGACTAAAAGTTGATCTCGTCATGCGTAACACGCTCAGGCCAAGAATCGGAACGCGCATTCTGGATGAGGCTGTGGCAGTTCATTCGGCAAAGTGACTGCTTCAAATTGCAGCATTAATGAGCAACAGAAAATATTGCGACTATCTATCTGATATCGTTAGAGAAATCGAGCTCGCTCAGTCCTTTATTTCCGACTTGGATATTGAAGCTTTCCTTAATGATCTTAAAACGCAATACGCCGTAATTCGTTGCCTGGAAGTGATTGGAGAAGCTGCCAAGAGAATCCCTGCCAATTTTCGCCAAGCCCATGATGAAATCCCCTGGAAACAGATGGCGGGAATGAGAGATAAGTTATCGCATGATTACTTTGGTGTTGATCAAAAAGTGGTATGGGAAACTGTTGTCAAGGAATTGCCTCCCATCAAAGACAGACTAAAAAAAATCCTAAAGACTTAGAATCTCCGATTGGATGCCTTGGTTAAACCAGCTACACCCTCACCAGCACGATACTGGAATTGATCCCGCCGAACCCGAACGAATTGCTCAGGATGTGGGTGAGCTGCGCCACACGGCATTCGTTGGGAACGACATCAAGATCGCAGGCCGGATCCGGAGTGCGATAATGCAGCGTAGGCGGGAGAAATTGATTTTCCATGGCCAGGCAGCAGATCACGGCTTCGATGGCACCCGTTGCCCCCAGCGGATGCGCGGTGTAAGCCTTAGTCCCTGACATTGCCAGCTGCTTGGCATGCTCCCCAAAGACCGCTTTGACTGCCATCGTCTCGGTGCTGTCGTTGAGCTGGGTCGAGCTGGCATGCGGATTGATGTAGTCGATATGCTCAGGTGCTACCTGGGCATCGGCCAGCGCGTGGCGCATACATCGGATAGCAGCCTCACCGTCCGGCAGCGGTGAGGTCATATGGTAGGCATCGTTATTAAATGAAAACCCGCTGACTTCAGCATAGATTCGCGCCCCGCGTTGGCGGGCGTGTTCATATTCCTCGAGCACCAGGCTGGCTGCACCCTCGCCCATTACGAAGCCGTCGCGCTCGAGGTCAAACGGGCAGCAACTCTGCGGCGGATCAGCTCGCGTCATGGTGTTGATAAAATCGAACGCGCTAAAAGTCAGCGGCTGCAGTGGAGTCTCGGTGCCACCGGCCACGACCACATCAGCCATATCATCACGGATCATGCGCAATGCTTCACCGACGGCAATGGTCCCGGAAGCACAACTATTCGAATTGGTTGTCCCCGGTCCGCGCAGGCCAAAACTGATCGCAATATTGGAATGCGCCGAGCCACCAAAGACCTGTACCCCGATCAAGGGGTTAACGCCACGCGGTCCCTTGTCGACAAATTTCCGGTGTTGTTCTTCCGCATTGGCAATCCCGGCCAGCGCCGTACCAAAGGATACGCCGGTGCGCAACTGCGGGTTAGCCGAGTCGACCTGCCAGTCGGCATCCTCGAGCGCCAGTTTGGCTGAGGCAACCGCCATCTGGGCATAGCGGTCGTAACGCTTGACCTGCTTGCGGTCGAGGTACTTGGCCGGGTCAAAATCCAGCATTTCGCCTGCGCTGTGCGCCTTGACGCCAAGACCGCCGACATCGAACGCCCGCAACTCAGTGATCCCGCTGCGGTGCTGCTGCAGGCTGGCCAGTAACTCATCTCTACCTTCACCGATGCAAGTCAGCGGCCCGACGCCGGTTATTACTGCCCGTCGCCTGCTCATTGTTGCCGCTCCAGAATATCCTTAAATGTTGCCAGCGTCTGACCGGCGATGTGCTCAATGAAAAAGCCACCGATAATTGCTTCTGCAATTGGTGCCAGCGGCGGCCAGCGGAAGGTCAGGTCATGGGTCAGGCGAATATGGGTAGTTCCGGCCTCCGGCTGCACATAGTGCCAAACTACCTGCATCCCCTTGGTCCAGGCTTTCAGGTGCTCGAAGCGAGTTTGCCACTGGTCGCGATGAATTGTATACCGCGACTCCCAGGCAATTGGCAGCCCGCTGCGCACGCAAGCCATTCGCACGATCTGCGCATCGTCTTCCTGCCTTAGCTCCCGCACATACCGGTAATGCGGCAGGTGTTCCGGCCAACGCAGGATGTCGGAAGTCAGCGCAAAGACCTGCTCACGTGGGGCTCGGATGGTAATACTGAGCTCAGATTGCATGCAGTAGTGGACATGAAAAAACCACCACGGTCAACTAGTGGGAAATTATTTCGTCCCGTAAACCTGCTGCGGATCAAATTGCTTGCCACTCTCGACCAGCTCCAGCTCGCCGGCAACTGCTCCATCACCAGCCAGCTTTCGAAAAAAGCAGGAGTGATAACCGGTATGGCAGGCGGCGGCGCCGGCGGTATCCACCTTGATCAAGACAACGTCCTGGTCGCAGTCGGTGCATAATTCGATCACTTTCTGAGTGTGTCCGGATGATTCACCTTTGCGCCACAGCTTGTCGCGCGACCGTGAGTAATAGTGTGCTTCATCGGTCTTGATCGTGAGTTCCAATGCCTCCCGGTTCATAAATGCGAACATCAGGACTTGTCCGGTCGCAGCTTCCTGGCAGATACACGGGATCAACCCGTCGGCATCAAACTTCGGCATGAATTCCAAGCCATTCTCGATGTCTTCTTTTGTACTACGCTCAGCAAAAACTGTCTCGCCTTCCTTACTCATGACCATCAATTAAGACAGCAGATTCTGGTTACTGCAACTGTCAACCATCGTCAGCTCTGGCTGTCGGTAACCGCCATAATCTTATGGGC
>CAZHRP010000112.1:0-7710 GCA_964535055.1 uncultured Chthoniobacteraceae bacterium | reverse complement strand
CTCGTCAGGAACTTTCATCCTGAAAGAAGCGCCGAGCTTCGCTTGGCGCACAATAGCGGAAGCCGTAGTAATGCATGTCGGTCTCGGTATCTAGGAATTTTGTGCTGAAGCGGAATGGGTTGGCATCTTTATAGGAGCCAGTGGAGGCTACCGTTTTGCCGAAGGCGTCATACTCATAATGGGCGACGTCTGTGCCGGAATACCTCTCCAGTTCACATTTTGCATCCACTTCACTCAATATCCGTATAACCTGCTCTCGTACAGCAGCAAATTTCGGGGGAGTAGCTCCTCCATTCGCCAGAAAATTACCGGAAATTGAAGGTGAAAAAGTTTGCCTGAAATCCCGCCTTCAAACTTTTTTTTGCTCCAATAGAGATAAATGACAGTGAAATAGACTCAAACAACATGAAGCTTTGCTCTGAAAAAGTGTCAAAAAAGTGTCCAAGGTCATCGATTCTTACTCGATATACTGTTAAACTAAGTAACCGTAAGTTATTGGTAATAAGATATTAAAAGTGAGCCAACAGTCGGACTCGAACCGACGACCGGCTGATTACAAATCAGCTGCTCTACCAACTGAGCTATGTTGGCGAAATTTAAAGTGAACTTATCGTTGCTCAGGACAGATTCGTCAAGCGTTATTCGATGAGTTTTTCGAGCAGGCGCTCGATGTCGACATGTTGTTCGATCATTGCCTGGATCTTGGAAATTTTTTCTGCGTCACCCGGCAACGTCTTGATGGTCATCGAGTGAACTTTACTGGCTACCGAGTAGCTATCCAGCGGCGACGCGATGACTGGCAGTTCGGAGGCATGGATCAGCTCCATGATCGAGGCGTGCGGGCGCAGATCGCCGGAGAGCACCAGTCCGGCCAGGTCATGGCCATGGGCATTTTGCAGCGAGGTCGTCGAGATGGCAGCCAGAATGACATCTTCACGGTCGCCCGGGGTGATAATGAGTGTACCACGCTGGAAGTGGTCGATGACATTGGGCGAGCTCATGGCACCAATGATGATGCGCTCGACACGCCGCCGCATTTTTGATTTTGCATTGATAACCTCGCCCTTAACTTCCTTGCCAATCTGGGAAAGCGTTGGTTTGGCCAGCATCGGTTCGACAGGGATAACACCGAGCAACTCGATACCAAAGCGGGCAAAGCCGCGGCGGGCAAAGTCCTCGATGTAGTCCATTTTTTTTCGCATCACTTTATTGAGAATGACACCAACTACCTCCACCCCCTCTTTATCGAAGAGTGCCTTATTCAAGACAATTTCATCAATCGGACGCCCGATCCCTCCCTCGGTCACCAGCAGTACTTTGCTATCGAGGATTTTAGCCACGGTTGCATTGGATAAATCAAAGACCGAGCCAACACCGGCATGGCCGGTACCCTCGATGATCGCAAAATCCTTTTCCCAACACGCACGATCAAACGAATTTTGGATCCGTCGAATCAGGAACTCGCTGTTGGCATTTTCGATGTAGCGCCGGGTAAAATCAGGCTCAACCGCAATCGGGCTCATATCTTCGATTGGAGTTTCGACGCGGTATGTTTCCTCGATCAGGAAGGTATCTTCATCGATTTTTTTCCCCTCGACCTCGACGAACCGCTGCCCGACCGGTTTGATAAAACCGATTCGCCCAAGTCGTGGCTTAAGGGCATTGAACAGGCCCAGCGATGTGGTCGTTTTACCATCGTTCTGCTGGGTAGCAGCAACAAACAATCTGGGGGTGGTATCGTTCATTACAGCGCATTACCAGCCAGTCCGGACTCTTCCGGATAGAGCTTGCGGTATTCGATAGCCTGTAAGCCGGCAATCGCTGCCAAAGCAACAATTTCATCCACCGTAGAAGCTCGCGACAGGTCAACCGCCGGCCGTGACAAGCCGAGCAATACCTGACCAAATGCCCTGGCACCAGCGAGATGTATGACCAGCTTGCTGGCAATATTGCCGCTATTGAGATCCGGAAAAATCAGCACGTTGGCCTTACCGGCAACCCGGCTGTCCGGGATCTTAACCTTTGCCAGCTCCGGCACGATGGCGGCATCGGCTTGCAACTCACCGTCAATGTCCATTATAATGCCATTTTCCCGGGCGAGTTCGCGTGCAATTTCGGTAGCAGTTGCCACTTTTTCAGCATCAGTTGTTTTGGAACTGCCCTTGGTCGAATAACTGAGCAGCGCCACTCGTGGCACCAGCCCCAGCACCTGCCGCGCGAACAGTCCGGTCCGATAGGCAATACTGCCCAACTGTTCAACATTCGGGTTTGGCACCACCCCGCAGTCAGCCATAAACAACACACCATCCTCACCAAAATTCCTCGCATCCTCAAGCACCAGAATCTGGCAACTGGTAATCGTCTTAATTCCAGGCATCGGCTTGATCAGCTGGATCAGCGGTCGCAGCAGAGTACCGGCAAAGCCACTGGCACCACCGACCAGCGCATCCGCGTGGCCATACTGCAGCATCATGGCGGCAAAGTAATTCGGCTTGAGCAGGAAGTCCCGCGCATCCTGCATGCCAAGTTTGCGGTAACGGTCGAGTTTTTCCAGGTAGCCACAGAACAGCGGCAAATCAGACGCTGTTTCCGGATTAATGATCATGATGAACTCGAGGCTGATCCCGAGTTCTTTAGCTTTAGCCTGGATCTCTGATTTGTTGCCAAGCAGTATCGGAGTACCCAGCTCCTGCTTAACAAATGCGGCGGTAGCCTGCAGGACACGCGGCTCATTTCCTTCTGGAAAAACAATCCGTTTAGGATGCCTCCGTAGCTTTTCGAAAACAGTCTCGATGAATTCCATTATAAAATATTGGCAATACTAGTTGTAGCCAACAGCGAATCTCCTAGATTGTCCAGTACACACAAAATAATAAATCGGCAGACTCGCCAGATAATATAAGTTGATAGCATGCAGCTGGCATTACGCGAACTAAAAATCAGTTTCCCCCGTCGCCCATTACTGATGGGGATTGTCAATATCAACGACGACTCATTCAGTGGCGACGGGACCCTGGCGCTCGATCAGGCACTGGAAATTGCAGTCCGCCAGGTAGCAGCCGGCGCCGATATCATTGATGTCGGCGGTGAAAGTGCTCGGACCAACCGTGAGCCGATCGGTGCCGAGGAGGAAGTTGCCAGGGTTACTCCATTCATTGAGCATCTGCCAGCCCACCTCGCAGCTTGCGGCTGCCAAGCCAGAGATACTACGCAAATCTTTCCACCATTAGTTTCGCTCAATTCCTGGCGAACCGAGGTAATCAGGCAATTGCTGCCATTGCCGGTAGATATACTGAATGATATGAGTGCGCTGCCGGTGGCCGACAATGCTGAGCTGGCTGCCAAGTATCGAGCCGCGCTGCTGATTATGCATAGCGTTGGCTCGCCTAAGGTCGACCACAGCACGACCAGCTATGTAAATATCATGCGGACATTGGAGGAATTTTTTGCCAACCGTCTGGCCCTTTGTAAATCCGCAGGCTTACCGGAGACTGCTACAATATTGGATCCTGGACTTGATTTTGCCAAACAACGCAGTGACAACCTGCAATTGCTGCGCCAGCTCGATACGCTGCACCAGTTTCATCGGCCGATCCTGCTGCCGGTTTCACGCAAAGGGTTTATCGGTGATGTCCTGGGACTGGCAGTACCTGCTGCCAGAGATGCCGGCACCCAGGCATTGGTCGAGCATGGGATGGCTCTCGGCGCTTCGATCTTTCGGGTGCACAATGTTGCTGCCGCTTACCAGACGGTCAAGGTACTGACCGCTTTACAACAAGCGACCTGAGGCACCGGCTCAGCTGTAGAGCTTGGAATTCTCCTGCAGATCCTTCAGGATGGTCGTCAGAAATACCGGTGCCTGGCAGACCTTGCGGTACTTGGTAATTTCCGACTTATTTAGGATCTTAAAGCCGTAACGCTCAAATGTGCGCCCGGCACGGCGGTTACCAACTGAAACCACTTGGCCGTAGACCTGCTGTTCTCCGCACTCATGCAAGTAAGCCAGAAAGGCATCCACCAGCAATCTTGTCGAAGCGACACTGCGTGCCTCCGCCAGCAGGTTAATGTGAAAATGAGGGTAATCTCCTGGCGCTTCCGGTACTTCGCGCCAACTGTTGAACAGAACCCACAGCAAATAGCGACGGCTGGCGGGTGAATATCCTCCGAGACGCCTGAGGACCCGCCACAGCAAACCGGGCACCAACTGTCTTTCGTACTTTCGCTGTTGGCGGGTGTACCGTGTACCCAGAAGATAGCCCGCAATCATACCATCCTGTTCGAGCACGAATGATGACTGCGGCTCACAGTCCGTAAAATAACTGGTCAGGACATCGGCAAAAATTTCACGATCCTCGAAGACCTGATCGATCGGCGTGCCAAGCAGGCCGGTATCGCAGCATATCCGCCGGATATCTGCACGATCATCGGTGGCGTATTTGCGGATCAGCCGCTGCTTGTCGGCGGTGCCTGCTGGACTGGTCCTGGACTCTTGCACTGGCTTAGAATTCTATTCGAATCTCTGCGGCAAATACGATCCATCATTCGGCCAATGCACCGGCTGCATTAGCAAGGGCTGCCTCATCCGCTGGCAGATATGGCTTAAAGCGGTTTTTATCGATCGCTTTCATATATGCTTCGTGGGGCGAAACCTTGCCATTCTTCAACTCCTCCCAGATAGCATCATCCATAAATTGCATACCCTCGCCCTTGCCACCAACAATCACGTCCTGCAATTTCTGCGTGGCACCCTCACGGATGATTGCACCAACCGCACTGTTGGCTACCAGAATCTCATTGACTGCCAGGCGACCACCACCTGCCTCTTTGGTTTTTTTCAGTAGTAACTGAGCGACCACACCACGCAAAGATGCCGCCAGCATGGTGCGCACCTGGGCTTGCTGGTCGGCGGGAAAAGCGTCGATCATTCGGTCAACCGTCTTGCGCGCATTGTTGGTATGCAGGGTACCAAAAACCAGCAAGCCGGTTTCCGCGGCAGTCAATGCTAATGATATCGTCTCCAGGTCGCGCATCTCACCGACCAGCACAATATCAGCATCTTCACGCAGCGCAGCCTTTAAGCCGACGGGAAAGGATGGTGTGTTATCAGGTACTTCCCGCTGGGTAATGACGCTCTTCTTGTTTTGGTGCACAAACTCGATCGGCTCTTCGACTGTAATGACATGGCGGGCTTGATTGGTATTAATGTAATCGATTAACGCAGCCAGGGTAGTTGACTTACCGGAGCCGGTCGGCCCGGTCACCAGCACCAAACCCGAACGCATTTCGCCGAATTCTTTGACCACGGTAGGTATGCCAAGTTCCTCGAGGGTCGCTATTCTGGTCGGGATGAGCCGGAACACGGCCCCATAACCATTCGTTTGCTTTAAAAAGTTACATCGGAACCTTGAATCCTCATCCATCGAATACGCAAAGTCGAGGTCACCGCTTTGCTCGAAACGCTGCCAGCGATCTTCACCGCTGATTTCACTCAGCATGTAAGCCATCTCTTCGCGACTGAGGGGTTCTTCCCTGATCTCAGTGAGTTCTCCGGAGACCCTGATCTTGGGCGGCTCACCTTCGGCTACATGTAAGTCGGAAGCTCCAGCGTTGACCAGTACTTCAAAAAACTGATTGATATAAGGGCTGTCTTGAGAATCACTCATTATCGGTAGCTGCGTTTATTTTCGAATGCCAAGAAACTGCCGCATCCCTGCTTTGTCAGTGGCCCTGGCCATAGCCTCTTCACGTGAAATAATTTGATGACTGTACAGGTGCTGCAGGGAGTCGTCCATTAGTTGCATACCCAGTTTACCGCCGGTTTGCATAATGCCCGGCAACATGTAGGTCTTGCCCTCCCTAATGGTATTCGCCACAGCAGGTGTATTCATCAGAATTTCGATACCAAGCACCCGACCTTTGCCATCCATACGCGGAATAAGCTGCTGGGAAATAACCCCGCGTAACGACTCACTAACCATCACCCTGATCTGCTCCCGCTGGTCAACCGGAAACACATCCAGTACCCGATCCAAGGTACGGGCGGCATTACCGGTATGTAATGTCCCTAGAACCAGATGGCCGGTTTCCGATGCCGTGATAGCCAGTGAGATCGTCTCCAAGTCGCGCATTTCTCCCACCATAATTACATCCGGGTCCTCACGCAGCGATGCGCGCAAAGCCGCTGCAAACGAGCGGGTATGGGTATGCACTTCACGCTGGGTAATCTGGCAACCCTTCGAGTGAAAAACGTATTCGATGGGATCCTCCAGTGTAATGATATGCTCCCGTCGCTGTTGGTTAATGTGGTCGACTAAGGCAGCCAGGGTGGTCGATTTTCCTGAACCTACCGACCCGGTGACTAAAACCAGGCCGTTGTGGTATTGCGTCAGTACTTTTAGCGACTCCGGTAAACCGAGCTCATCCATCGAGCGCACCTGGGTATTAATGATTCGGAAGACCAGATCAATACCGGTACGGTGCCGGACTACACTGGTCCGGAAACGCCCAAGGCTATTTGCGTAAGCGAAGTCAACATCACCACGTTTGTGAAGCTGCTCGATTTGGGTTGGCGAAAGGAAGCCCTCTGCCAGACGCTCGGTGTCCTCGGCTGTTAATTTTTTGGCCTGCAGCCAGATTGGCTCGAAGATACCATGCCGCCGCCACATAGGTGGTGCATTGACGCTCAGGTGGACATCTGAGCAGCCCGATTCCTGGCCAATTCGCAGATAATTATCAACATGCTCAAGAATGTGCTCTCTGCCGCTGGAGGCATCGGCCAAATTTTGTAGCTGGGGATTGCTGTCGCTCATGGAGTCATAACCGAGCTAATTACTCTTTTCAAGATTCGCAGCCATAGCACCAACTTTTCTGGTGGCCAGCGCGATGAGTAATGGTTTCATAACCGGGAAGATGGTCTTGAATACATCAATCAATAAACTTTCGGTCAGCTTCTGGCGCTTGCCGGGCGATACCTGTTCTGAAGCGATTTCAGTCTTGGAATGCTTTGAGCGTGACTGCTTTTTACGTTCTTTTCTTTTACCAGGAAGTAGCGCTAGGATTAACCCGGAAGCTGCAGCGCCAGCTACCCAGGTGCCAGAGTTGCGTGCCACACTGCGTTTGAGCTTTGACTTCACATCAAGCTCATACAGCATGCCCTCAAGATCCCGGCCTAGACGGACACGGGATGCTGTCAGTTGTCTGACAAGCTCTTCTCTGTCGGGTTTTTGCTTTGTTTCTGTTCGCGCAGCCATTCAGTGTCAGTTTTGAATTCGTTGATGGTACCTTCCAGTACCGGTTTACCCAACATACTTTTGCCAATCAGCAAAAATACCAAAGCCAGTACCAGATGCACTCCTCCGGCAACAGTTGTTAGCGTGGCCCACGGCCACTCCAGCCGTTCCGCCAATAGAAAAATACCCCCTACCAGTAGCAACAAATAAGAAAACAAAAGTAATACTACAGCAATCACTATCAATACTGCCAGTCTAAGGTAATGAGCAGCCGCCTCGCGGCCCTCAAGTTCCATGACCTGAAACCGCAACCGTGCATGGTCAATTAAAGAAGCTGTCAGAGACCTTAAATTAGCAACAAGGCTGGGGTAGCCGGCAGGGTTTTCCTGACGACCGCTATCTTTGGCATGAGTGGACATTACGCCAGTTGCTAACGGCGAATCAGCAGACCAAATATCAGTCCTACGGCAAATGCACTACC
>CAZHRP010000111.1:0-7730 GCA_964535055.1 uncultured Chthoniobacteraceae bacterium | reverse complement strand
CGGGTCCCACTGCTCGGCCAGCATGCCGGTCGGGCCGGCCATGGCCACGTAGGCCGCATGCCGATCGCTCACCGGCGCGCCGCCAATCAGCACGGGCACTTCCGACAAGCCCTGCTCGTTCATCATCTTCGACACCGTGATCATGTGGTTCGACGTCTGCACGAGCAGCGCCGACATGATAAAGATGCCGGCAAGAAAGGTACGGGCGGCCGGGCTGTAACGTTTTTCCACATACTCGGGCAACGTCGTGATTTTGCTGCGAAAGTAAAATGGCGCAAAGACCATACCGAGCAGGATCAGGCAAAAGGAGGCCATCCACTCGAAGTTACCAATTACCATGCCGTGCTGGTATCCGGATGATGCCAGCCCGACCAGGTGGATTGAGGAAATGTTCGCACAGAACAGGCCGGCTCCGATGATCGGCCATCTGAGCGTTCGTCCGCCAAGAAAGAATTGTTCTGATGAAGTATTCTTGCGAAAGCCGGCAATGATGCCGATGGCAATGATGCCCACCAGGTAGGCTATGATGATGATGGTGTCGACTGGGGAGATGTTCATAGCAATTAGGGGTAAGAGTTAATTCAAGTTGATCATGATAAGAATGTCGATTGCTGAAATCACAGTTGAACTGCCATGTGCGGTTCGGGTTAATTCTCCATGTGAGTGATCCTGTAAGCTTTGTTCCTGATATGCAATGCTACCGAAAATCAGAGATCGAAATTGGTGGGCATCATCACGACATCACGAATGGTCATGTGCCGTGGACGCGTTAGCATAAACAGGATCACTTGCCCGATTTCTTCGGCTTCCACCAGGCTGCCGGCATCTCTGGCTTCCTGCAGTTTTTCCGGCGACCAGTCTTTGAGTAACCCGGTAATCACGGGTCCTGGCGAAATCGCACCAACCCGGATCCCGTGCTTGAAGACTTGCCGGCGCGTGGTTTGTACAAAGCAATTGGTCGCCCACTTGGAGGAAGCGTAAACCGGTTCCCAGGGCGTCGGATAATGCCCGGCCAGCGAACTGGTCACGATGATGTCGCCCGTCTTGCGCTCGATCATGTGCGGCAGTATGTCATGCACGTTTTTCATCACGACATTAATGTTAAGGTTCAGCATGCGGTCGATGGCGTCGTTGTCCGCGTCGACCAGATCGCCACCCACATAAGTTCCGGCATTGGCATGAAAGATATCCAGGTGCCCGACCAGCTCGAGGATCCTTGGCACCAGCAATTGGCATTCCTTGCGATCCAGTAGATCAACCACCAGCGGAATCGCTCTTTCGTGACGGGCGCAGACCCCCTCCAGCGCTTCTGCATCGCGATCGATGAATACAACTGTAGCACCAGCAACCAGCATTGCTTCTGCGCTGGCAAGACCGATGCCCGAAGCGGAGCCCGTTACTGCCGCATTTTTGCCTGTGAGTTCGTTAGCCATGATAGTTTCCTATTTCTTATTAGTATATGACCAAGCCTAGAATCCTCCGATAGAAGCAATATGACCGCATGTTGTATGACTAATCGTTCAACGGGATTTCCAGCTGCCAGCGTTCACCTGCTCCGGAAACGAGAAGCACATTCCCCCAAGCGGTAAAATCGCCGGTACGGATGATGGTTTTAACTTCCTGGCTGCGCTGTTTTAACTCGGTGTGGGGAATCACTTCGACTTCCACTTTTTCACCAAATGCCGCCGCTACCTTGTTGAAGTGAGTCGGGTTATGGTTCTCGGTCTCCCGGGCCATAACAACTTTCTCAACGCTGTGAACTCTCTGCAATTCCGCCAGCACGGCCAGCACCGATGGCACCCCGTCGGTCAACGCAATGTCAATCAGCTCGACGTGATCAGGCACCGGAAAACCCGCATCCACCACCATCATGGTGTCCATATGGCCCTGGCGGGTCAGCGCCGCATCGATCTGACTGTTGATCATGCCTACTTCTTTCATGACTTAGCTCCGGTAGGTAGTTGCCAGTTGCACTTGATGATGCCCGGCCCACGATGCTTTAAATTTTTTATAGTTTTCCCTGGTTTCAAAGACTTGGCTGTCATCCCATAGCACCCGCCAGTCCCCGTCGGCTTCATCCCACAAGAAGACCTGCCCCCAAATCAGGCGGTTGTTGGCGTCAATGCCCTGGTTCTCTTCAGTACCATCACCGCTGAGCAATTTGAGGTGCTCTGCAGATAGCAAGTCACCAATTGCGCACTCGAGATTGCTGCGAATTCGGCTGGAGTGCGTAGACATGACTACAAACCCGCCAGTTTTATTTTCCCGCTGGATGGCCCAAGCCAGACAAACGGCACCTGGTGAAACTCCCAACTGCTCGGCAATCGCTACGACAGTTGGATCTGCCATATCATTGCGATGTTCCTTGAAGGCATCCCGGGCCGGGCGATGCGGTGATCCGACCGCCATATAGCCAACGGTGGTGATCCCATTAGCTTCAAAAAAGCGGCGTAATTCGGTTTGCTGGAATAACGGGTGCATTTCCATCTGGTTGACTACCGGACGTTCATTGGCGGCCACATCACGCAATAGCAGTTCGAGGGTAGCTTTGGTATGATTGGAAATACCCAGGTCGATAATCTTACCCGCCTTTTTCAGCTTAACTAATTCGCCCCAGGTCTCCATGAAGTCCTCATGGATGTAGGGCACAGCATCCGGGTTTTTATGGTCTGCGGCGCAGCCGGGGGTGTGCACATTGGGCCACGGCCAATGGTTCAAATAGCAGTCAATCTGGTCGATACCCAGATCCTTGAGTGTACTCTCTAGCGCAGGAGCTACATCTTTCGGACTCATGTGCCCGTTCCACAACTTACCGGTAATAAATAAGTCATCGGTGAAATTGATGTAGCCACGCTTGATCGCTTCTTTGAATGCCGCTCCCACGAGATGCTCATTCTCATAGGCGCGCGCAGTGTCGATGTGACGCCAGCCCAGACGGATCGCCTCCAGGGTTGCGTCGTACATCAGATCCTGGGCCCAATCGGAATGAAACGTACCATAGGCAGGCGCAGGCATGCTGCGACCGCTTGAGAGTTGAATCTGGTGAACTGCCTGGGGATCAAGCGGCTCAACCGCCATGTCAAATCGTTCAGTTTCTGTACTCACGTTGTTATGTTTTATTGGGTACTTTTTCAGAAGTAAAGATACATTCTGGCGATCTTGTATTGCAAAGCTGCAGGTTGTGTAGTTCAAAAAGATCTACCAGCAATGATACTTGCACCCCTCATCGAAAAAATAAATACTGTCGGGAGCCTGCAGTTACCAAGAATGAAAAAGATTCAACCGATATTGCTACTTTTGGCCCTGGTAGCTGCCACGGCCACGACTCTTCACGCCAATTCCAGTCCCAACATTCTGATCCTGTATGCCGATGACATGGGCTACGGCGACCTGGCTATCCAGAACCCCGAGTCAAAGATTCCTACACCAAATCTGGACCGCCTCGCCTGCGAAGGTATGCGCTTTACCGACGGTCATAGTTCCTCAGGGATTTGCACGCCGAGCAGGTATGCACTGCTGACCGGTCGCCACCACTGGCGCAAGTTCCATGGCATCGTGAATGCCTTCGACGCCTCGGTTTTCGATTCCGACGAATTGACCCTGCCTGAAATGCTCAAGGCGCAGGGCTACACCACCGCCCACATCGGCAAGTGGCATCTCGGGTTTGATTGGAGCGCACTCTTGAAACCAGGGCAAGAACTGGCTGGCAGAAGAGACAAGAAGGGAACGCCTCACGCCGCATTCGACTGGTCAAAAAAAATTCCGGACGGCCCAACAGCCCACGGTTTTGATTATTCCTTTACCGATGCAGTTATCAACTTTCCGCCATACACCTGGATCGAAAACGACATCGTCGTCATGGCGCCGGATACCATGATGGACGAGTCGCCTTGGAAGCCGATTAAAGAAGGCAAGTGGGAATGCCGGCCAGGCCCTATGGTCACCGGCTGGGATCCGTACAAAAATATCCCGACGCTAACCGCAAAGGGGGTTAAATACATTGAAAAGCAAAAGGATTCGGAGACCCCGTTCTTCCTCTACTTCGCCTTACCATCGCCGCATGCCCCGATTATACCCAATGACCAGTTTGACGGTAAATCACAAGCCGGCCCCTACGGTGATTTTATGGTGGAAACTGACGATGCCTGCGGACAGTTACTGCAGGCTCTTGAGAAAGCCGACAAAGCAGACAACACCATCGTTATTTTTTCAGCCGATAATGGCTCGGAAAAATACATGATGCAGCGCTATCTCGAATTTGACCACAATAGTTCCCGCCCGTTCAGGGGTATGAAACGCGATATCTGGGAGGGCGGCCACCACGTCCCCTTCCTCATCAAGTGGCCGGGAGTGACCGAGCCCGGCAGCGTCAGTGAAGCCTTGATTTGCCAAGTGGACATTATGCGGACGCTGGCCAGTGCTCTTGGCTGTGAAATTCCCGCTGGGCAGGCTAAAGACAGCTTCAATATGCTGCCAATAATAAAAGGCGAACAGGCTTCAGTTCGGGAATCTCTCGTCTACAACACTTGGGCGAATAAATACGGTATGCGCCGTGGCGACTGGGTTTACCTGCAGGATACCGGCCCCTGGAATGGCGAGTATGACGAAAAGGCAGGGTTCCCTAAAGAAACTCACCAACAGGGACTCTACAACCTGGCAGAGGATATCGGGCAGCGACAAAACAGAATCGAGGAGCTCCCGGATAGGGTGAAAGAACTGGAAAACTTGCTTATCCAGATCCAGAAAGTAGGTTACCCGCGCGTCAAAAAATAATACTAAACCCCCAAAATAACTTATGAAAGTTGCCATCCATCTTATCGCCTTGTTGCTAACCATCAACCTGCTGGGTACCACCCAGGCTGTCCTCAGCCAAACTCCAGCGCCTGATCACATGGAATCTACCTCCCCCGACCCGTACGCCAATGAGACCAAGGAACAACGTGATGCTCGGATGGCCTGGTGGCGCGAGGCCCGCTTCGGGATGTTCATTCATTGGGGCGTCTACGCCGTCCCCGCAGGCACTTATAATGACGAAAAAATTGACGGAATTGGTGAGTGGATCATGCTGCGTGGCGAAATCCCGGTTGCTGAGTACAAAGCCTATGCCAAGGAATTCAACCCGGTTCATTACGACCCAGGTTACTGGGCCAAACTGGCAAAAAAAGCCGGTATGCGCTACATGGTGATTACCTCAAAACATCATGACGGCTTCGCTCTTTTTCCATCTGATGCCACCGATTGGGACATCGCTGATGCTACCCCCTATGGCAAAGACCTGATTGGCCCGCTCGCCGAGGCCGCCCGTGCTGAAGGATTGAAATTCGGGCTCTACTATTCGCAGGCTCAGGATTGGACTCATCCGGGCGGCTCGAAGGCGCGGCATAAAGAAGGCGAAGGCTGGGACGATGCGCATCTGGGTGACTTCGATCAGTACCTCAAAGAGATTGCTTATCCGCAAGTGAAGGAAATCCTCACCCGCTACCAACCGGATATCCTCTGGTGGGATACACCTATTTGGATGAATAAGGAGCGGGCAGACAAATTGCTGCCCCTGATCACAATCGTCCCCGGAATTATTACCAATAACCGTCTTGGAGGCAAATATAAGGGTGACACTGACACCCCTGAGCAGCATATCCCGGCCAAAGGGTTTGACGATCGGGATTGGGAGGTCTGCATGACCATGAATGATACCTGGGGATACAAGAGTTATGATGATAACTGGAAAACGACCGAAGACCTGATCCAAAAATTATGCGATATTGCCAGCAAGGGCGGAAACTTCCTGCTCAATATCGGACCTAAACCGGACGGCACCATCCCGCAGCCCAGTATCGATCGACTGGAAGAGATCGGTGCCTGGATGGACATCAATAGCGATTCGATTTATGGCACAACTGCCAGTCCGTTCCACCGTCTTACCTGGGGCCGTTGCACCAAAAAAATTCACCCGGATGGTGTCACTCTTTATCTCCACGTCTTCGACTGGCCACAAGACGGCAACCTCGTCGTACCCGGGCTAAACAATATGCCCGATAGCATAACCCTGCTCCAGGATGGCAGTACTCTGAAAGCCAAACCAGTCACCGGGGCTCAACAAGGACTGCAGATCGAAGTTCCTGCCCAAGCACCCGACTCCAGCGTGAGTGTGATCAAGTTAAAGATCGATGGCGATCTCGATATCGATACACTGCTGCCCCAACCAGCGGCAGATGGAATAATTACTTTGACTCCGGCTTTTGCCGATATCCATAACAAGCTGGGAACCGACGCCAAGCTTCAAACTAATGGCGGCCAAACCTACATCGGCAACTGGACTAAGTCCCGGGCTTGGGTCGGCTGGACATTCGAGTCCACCCAGCCGGGCAAATTTGAAGTGCTCGCCGAGATCGCCTCTGAGAAGGCCAGCAGCGGCAACCTGAGCTTGGATGGCAAGGACACCGGCAAGGCAGAACTAGCAGCATCCGGTGCCAACGATCAATTCCAGCAACAGTCGCTGGGTACCATCGAAATAACCACAACTGGTGTCCACACACTGGAGATCAAGCCGGATAAAGACAACTGGCACCCGATCAACCTGCGGCAAGTTCAACTCAAACCGGTTAAGTGATTCAGGCGGAGCCTCGAGCAGACTTATTGTTAGGATAACACGCTTGCTCGCGGCTACTGCTGCATTAAACAATAATTGTCAAAGCTACATTTGACCCGGCTAACAGCAGGTACTAATATTCCGAATGATCTCATTCACACGATTGACTTTTGCCGTAATAGTTAGCCTGTCCACTTTGACATTTATGACCGTGCTGGCCAAAGAGTCGCAACAAAATCAAACCATCAACCTGCTGGAGTCGCAAAACCTGGACGACTGGACGCATGTCCTCGAAGGCGACAATGCTACCAAAGAAGAGGTCTGGAGCTTCAATGAACAAGGGCACCTGGTCAGCACTGGTAAGCCGATCGGTTTTCTGGCAACTAAAGAAAAGTACCAGAATTTTCAGCTGGTCATCGAGTGGCGCTGGCCGGAGTCACCAAGTAATTCCGGAGTGCTAATGCGCATCCAAAGCGATGATCCGATCCCGGCCTGTATCGAAGCCCAGCTAAAGCACGGCGCAGCCGGCAACATCATGGGCCTACGCGGAGTCATGATTGAAGGCGAAGACTTGATCAAGGCGGATAATGAGAATCTGGGCACCATCAATATCCTGAAACGCAAAGGCGTTCGCGAGAAGCGTCCCGGCGAATGGAACAAAATGGAGATCACCGCCAAAGATGGCGAGATTGTGATGCTGCTCAATGGCTCTGAAGGCACCCGCACCAGCGATGCCGACACCACCGCCGGTGCCATTGGCTTTCAATCAGAAGGTGCCCCGATCGAATTCAAGACGATCGAACTGACCCCACTGCCCTGAAAGACTGTTGAAAAACTGCGGGAGGCTGCGCGCTTATTAGTCTAGAAAATACTCTTTTTCAGCAGCATCGGGGAGCCGGCAACTGTCCCGGCGGCGGGAGATCACATGCCTTAGCCGGGCCACCGTGCGGTAGCCAAAATCCCGCAACGGCTTGGGAATACAGGATGCCAAGCGGGCGATCGTGGCCCGCCAACCGCCCAGCTTAGTGAAAATAGCAAAGACCGCCTCGGAGCGGGTCAACGGGGTGTACGGCTGACCCGGCATGTGCGGTGGGATTACTACCACCGAGTCCGCGTGCTCGAGTTCCAGGTGCACCTGTAA
>CAZHRP010000110.1:7531-7802 GCA_964535055.1 uncultured Chthoniobacteraceae bacterium | reverse complement strand
TGGCAGCAGGTGAGGCAGGCGGGCGAGAGTCGGACGTGACGCAAGTTCAATCGCGACAGCTGACCACGCTGGAGGAAATATTGGATAGCGGCAATCTGCTGCAAAGAACGACAGGACTGGCTGAGTTTTTGGCTGGCTTGAGCGAGCAGGAATTGATCGAATTGAAAGGACAGTTTGCGGAACTGGCCAAAGAGCGGGGGTGGAGCAGCTTTCGCGAGGTGGAATTATTTCTGCATGCCTGGGCACAGTTGAACCCTGAAGCTGCGTTGAC
>CAZHRP010000110.1:3998-7521 GCA_964535055.1 uncultured Chthoniobacteraceae bacterium | reverse complement strand
TCGTGATGATTTATCCGGTCGGCAAAACTATATTCTTACCAGCTCGCTGTTGAGAGACCTGGCGGCCCGGGATCTCACTGGCGCCATGGCCTGGGCGGAAGACCAGGAAGGCAGGAATCGTGCCCTGGCGCTGGCATCTGTTATTGGCAGTGAAGCAACACGGGACCCACAGAGTGCTATCAATCTGATGTCTACCTTGTCCCAGGAGGATCTTAGTGAGCGGCTGGTCAGCAGGATTGCAGAACGCGTAGCTATGAGCGACCCGCAGCTGGCACTCAACTGGGTCGGTACGATTTCTGACTCGAATTTACGCAACGAAGCGATAGAAGAAGCAGTGGAGGGCTGGGCTTCGAAGGATGCGGTTGCTGCCAGCGAGTGGTTGCGTGGCAATTTGAACCAGCCGTTTGCGCGTGATGCTGTAGCACGGGTGGTGCGTGAATTGGGCCGTCAAAGTTTCACCCAGGCTGCCGGATGGGTATCTTCTTTAGGCCAGTCAGAAGCCAGCCAATCAGCTGTCTACTCGCTGCTTGGTGACTGGGCCCGAGAAGACCCTGCCAGCGCGGCCGAATGGCTGAATTCATTGCCTGCCGAGCAGGTATCTGATCGCGCCGTAATGCAATTTTCACGGGTGGCCTCGCAGACTGATCCGGCAACTTCGCTGGATTGGGCTGCCACGATCGCCGATGAGTCACTCAGGCAGCGAACGATTGTCGACATTGGCGGATATTGGTTAAGGAACGACCCCGGGCAGGCGCAGACTTACCTTAGTAATTTGAATTTGCCCGACGAGGTAACAGCCAAGATTGAGAAAGCTTCTGAGTCAGAGCGGCAGCCATGGTGGGGACGCCGCTGATGGCAGACCGAGCACTGGTAGTTTCATTACATGACGTATCACCAGCGACACTAGCCGAGTGCCGCGTGATCATGCAGGACCTGGCACAAGCAGGCATCGACCGGGTGAGCCTGCTGGTCATCCCTGACCACCACCGGCGCTGCCCGATAAGTTCGGATGAAGCGTTCCTTAACCAGTTGGCTGACTGGCAAACTGCCGGGCATGAAATCGTGCAGCATGGGTATTACCATATGCGGGCACCGCGCCGTGAGGAGTCGATCCGCCAGCGTGCGATTACCAGGATCTATACTGCAGGTGAGGGTGAGTTTTACGACCTGACCTACGAACGGGCGAGTGAACTGCTGGCCCAGGGCAGGCAGGCACTGGCTGCCGGTAATTTTGAGCCAGTTGGATTTATTGCACCGGCCTGGCTGCTCGGGGGTAAGGCCGAGCGGGCGGTCCGCGATGCCGGGTTTGCTTATACTACCAGACTTGGCTCGGTGCTGCGCTTTAGTGGCAACTATTGCCATCGCAGCCAGTCGCTGGTTTATAGCGTGCGCAGCAACTGGCGGGTACTCACCAGCCTGGTCTGGAATAATCTTCTGGCTGCGAGTCTGACCGGCAACCAGCTGGTAAGACTCGGGTTGCATCCACCTGACTGGCGGCATGCGACCGTGCGTCGGCAAGCTTTGGCTAAAGCTGAAAATTTTGCTGCCAAGCGCACGGTGACAACCTATGCTGACTGGGTGCAATCGACAATTAATGCTTGATCAGACTAGCTTGGTAGTTTGATGGTGCATAATCAGCCATGTCAGTTAAAGCCGATCTCCAGATACATACTAAATACAGTGATCGCTCGGCCGAGTGGATTTTTCGTCGGCTGGACTTTCCGGCCAGTTGCTCCGAGCCCGCCGAGCTTTACAAGGAGCTCAAAAAGCGCGGCATGAAATATGTTACTTTTACGGATAACAATCGGATCGACGGGTGCCTGGAACTGGCTGACCGGCAGGATGTTTTTATCAGCGAAAAGGTCACTGCGTATTTCCCCGAGGATACCTGCAAAGTGTGCCTGCTGGTGTGGGGGATTACCGAGCAGCAGCATGCTCAAATCCAAAAGGCGCGTGAAAATATTTATGACTTGCAAATGTTGCTGGCTACCGAGCAACTGGCGCATTCTGTTGCGCATCCTCTGTATAGCGTCAATCAGCAGCTGACAATCGGTCACGTTGAAAAGCTGATCCTGCTATTCCGTCATTTTGAGGTTATCAATGGGTTGCGTGACTCGATGCTCAGCCAGACTACCGAGTATGTCTTGTCCAGGCTTGATCAGGCGACGCTCGAGCGGCTGGCTGATAAGCATGGGATCGAACCAACCCACGATGAGCCATGGCGCAAAGTTTTTACGTCCGGCTCTGACGACCATGGCGGCATTTTTCCGGCGGCCGCATATACCGAAGTTGAGCGTGCCAACTCGGTGAGCGAATTTTTGGCAAAAATCAAAGACGGTAACTGCCGTCCGGGTGGTGCCTCTGGCGGGCCGCTGACGGTATCGCACAGCCTTTACAACATCCTGTTTCAATTTGCCAAGACCAAGTTTGCCAAGTCGCAGGGGCCGACATTGGAATTGGTAGAACGGGCATTTTCGAGGTTTATGGAAGGCCGGAACCCGACCGAATTCAGCTGGAATGAGAAAATCGAATTTATTGCCCAGGGCATAGTCAGCGGTAAAATTTTTGAATTGGCCAAACCGGGCAATGCTTCGCTTTGGAAAGAGCTGTCGTCTTATGTGGATGACTCGGATTTCAAGTCGATGGTGGCCCGCAATACCAGTGAGGTGGATGAACCCGAGCGGCGTGCATTCATTATGGCGAATATGCTCGCCAACCAACTGGCTTACCGGTTTTTTGACAAAACGATCCATGAAATTACCTCGGGTGGCCTGATGGAAGCCGTGCAAGCTGCCAGCGCCATGGTGCCGGTATTAATGATGCTCTCGCCATATATCTACGCCTACCAGAGCCAGTCCCCCAACCGCAAATGGTTGACGGAATTGTGTCTCGAGCTAACCGGTGGCGCACCGGATTATTTGCGCAATAATCGCCGGATCTGGTTTACCGATACGTTGGACGATGTCAATGGAGTCGCCACCACAATTCGCAGGATGTCGCGAGCCGCACTTGATACCGGCAAAGATATGACGGTGGCAACCTGCCTGGCAGAGCCGATGCAGGGCAATCTGCCGTTGAAAAACTTTGAGCCGATCGGTGCTTTTGAACTACCAGAGTATGAACTGCAAAAGTTAAGCTTTCCGCCGGTCCTGGATATTGTCGACTATTTGCAGCGCGAGCGATTTACGGAAGTGATTATTTCCACGCCTGGCCCGACCGGGTTGGCGGCGTTGCTTGGGGCAAAGATGCTCGGTTTGCCGACGACCAGTATCTACCACACCGATTTTCCGCAATACGTTCGGATCTTGACTGATGATAAGTTCCTGGAAACATTGACCTGGAATTTCATGGAGTGGTTTTACGGTCAATGCGATACGGTTTATGTCAACTCGAAGCATTACCTCGAGTGTTTGGCCGAGCGCGGGGTTGCTCGATCACGGATCAAGATATTGCCACGTGGCCTGGACCTGGAACTATTTTCACCGGCACGACGGGATACGGATTTTTGGGTCAGCCACGGCAA
>CAZHRP010000110.1:0-3988 GCA_964535055.1 uncultured Chthoniobacteraceae bacterium | reverse complement strand
CGATGAGCTGGGGATAATTTTTGTCGGTCGTGTTTCCAAGGAAAAGGACCTCGGCATCCTGGCCAAGGCCTACGATAAATTGCGCAAAGCCCAGCTGCCATGCCGGTTATTGATAGTGGGCGATGGCCCGTATCGGGAAGAACTGCAGGCCGAGTTACCGGATGCCATATTTACCGGCTATTTGAGCGGTGAGGAACTGGCGACCGCCTATGCTTCGGCCGACATCTTTGCTTTTCCCAGTACCACCGATACTTTTGGAAATGTGGTCCTTGAGGCGCAAGCGTCCGGTCTGCCGTGTGTCGTTTCCGACGAGGGTGGGCCGCGTGAACTGGTTGAAGACGAAGTCAATGGCCTGATTACGAAGGCTAAGAGTGTTGGTGACTTTACCCGTGCCCTGCAACGGTTGGTGGAAGATCGGGAATTGCTTGATCGGCTGCGTGACAATGCCTATGCCGCCGTCAAAGACCGAAACTGGAATAATGCCTTCCTGCAATTCTGGGCCGATTCAGAATCGTCGTTTTAGGCCTTTTTGACGCAGGTGGCATAATGGGAGTTATTCCAGGTGCTGGCTGTTAGATATTATTAAAGGCGAGCTTTAGCTGGCCTGCGTATTGTTATCTGACTAGATTTATTGCTGGTATCTGCCGGGCTCCAGTGGGTGAGGCAGTCACCGGATGTTTGGTAGCATGAGTTATTTAACGTTCCACTTAGTATTTATTTTGCCGGTAATTGGCGTCCTGCTGCTGCTTTTACGAAGCCGTGATTTGAGCAAACTGCACGGGCGCTGGCAGGGAGTCGCTGTGCTATGTACCATCGCCTTTATCTACACTGTACCGTGGGATAATTACCTGGTTGCATCCGATATCTGGTCGTATGGCGAAGGGCGTATCCTGGAAGCCTTAAAGATCGGCTATGTCCCGATCGAAGAGTATGCATTTTTTATCCTTCAGCCGATTATGACCGGCTGCTTTTTACAGTGGTACTTCAGCAATCACGAAAACCTGCTGCGATGCTTAACCGAGCCACGGGTAACTGGTTGGCAGGGAATTGTCGGGGCAATATTCTTTGCGTTGCTGGCAGGCAGTGGCTGGGTGGCGCTGGAATTTGGTGACCAGCCGTTACGTTACCTTGCCTTAATCACTGTGTGGGCCTGCCCGGTGCTGGCATTTCAATGGGGATATGGCGGAGCAACATTGATCCAATTTCGTCAGGTAATGGTACCGGCGGTGATCGTGCCCAGTGTTTATCTGTGGATTGTCGATATGATTGCGATCGAGTGGCGAATCTGGCTAATCCATGAAGCTACCAGCACCGGCTGGAAACTATTCTCATTGCCGGTAGAAGAGGCGTATTTTTTCCTGGTGACTAACATGCTGGTCGTCAACGGGTTGGTGTTGTACTATCAATGGGTGGCAGCCAGGCGGGCACATTCGCGGCAGCAGCAACTGCCCCAAGCTTAATAATTTGGCCAATGTTAGAACTTCTCGTGGCAGTACCATTTCTGGCCAGTATGGCAGTACTTGGGCTGCCGCACGGGGCCATCGATCACTGGGTTTATTTCCGCAGTCAGGGTAAAAGGCTGAACTTCTGGAGGGTTTGCCAATTTATCATTAGTTACATAGGCATAGCTGCGGTTTTCTATCTGCTCTGGTACTTGCTGCCGGCACTGTCTGCGTTGGGGTTTTTGCTGCTGACTGCTTACCACTGGGGGGAAGGGGACTGGAATAGCGAGACGCTGCGCGGGAATAATGTGAGTTGGCGGTTTGGGGTCTATCGGGGACTATTGCCAATGGCCGTACCGGTTATTCTGTATCCGGAGCAATACATCAAGGTGTTGGATGCGGCAGTTGTGGCGACACAGAGTGGTTTTTTTCTATTTAGCTTCGATTGGATGGCAACAGCGAGCTTTCGGTCAGTAGTGCTCGGGGTGGTGGTGGTGGCATATTGGCTGCAGTCACGTGAAGTACCTGGAGTGCGTCGTCTGGCGGTGGAGAACAGTCTGCTGTTTTTCTGGTTCCTGCTGCTGCCCCCGCTTTTGAGTATTGGGATTTACTTTATTTTCTGGCACTCGCTACGGCATATCAAGGTTGCCGCAAAAATTATCGGCCGCCCGATGGTAAACGATAAAGGAAACCTGCTGTGGCTTAAATTTTTTCAAATGGCGGCCCCATTTTCAGTACCGGCGCTGGTAGTTGTTGCTCTAATTGTCAGTTTTTCACCAGCAGGTCAAAGTGATCCATTAGTATGGGTCGCAGGCTATCTGGTCGTCTTGTGGAGCTTGACCTGGCCGCATGCAATTTTAGTCAACATAGCAATCAGGCAGTTTTTATTTGCATCTTCTAATCGTTCAATGGGCGTTAATAATTTTGAACAACAACACTTAAATTAACTATGCCTGAACTAACCCTAGGACAGTATAATACTGTTTATAATATGATGTCGTTGGCGATTGCATGCATGTTTGCATCATTCGTCTTTTTTGTTTTAGCACGCAATAACGTCGCTGCGAAATACCGTGGTTCCATTGTTGCTTCTGCTTTAGTAGTATTCATTGCCGGCTACCACTACTTCCGCATATTCGGAAGTTGGGAAAGCGCATTTATACTTAACGAAGCAGGTAATATGTTTATCGCTTCCGGTAAGCCATTTAATGATGCTTACCGCTATGTGGACTGGTTGCTGACTGTGCCACTTCTCATGGTGGAGCTAGTCATTGTGATGGGCTTCGCGAAAGCAAAGACCAAAGCACTGATAGCAAAGCTAGGTATTGCTGCGTTCCTTATGATTGCACTCGGATATCCGGGTGAGGTTGATCGCGAAAGCACCAGCCTGTTTTCAAACCGTGGCTTGTGGGGTTTCTTAAGCACACTACCTTTCATTTATATTCTGGTAGTAGTCCTACAGAATCTCAAAGTCGCCGTGCAAAACACCAGCAAGGAGGTAGGAGTGCTGCTGCGCAACGCAGGGCTGCTGACACTCTTCACATGGGGTTTCTACCCGATCGCCTACATGGCACCATTCTTTGGTCTGGCCGGTGCTAATGCAGAAGTATTTCTGCAGGTCGGTTACAGTCTCGCTGATATCCTTGCGAAGTGCGGTTATGGTCTGTTGATTTACAACATTGCCAAACTGCGGACACAGGAAGAGGGACTGTTGACTACAGACTCCAGCAAAGCAAGTGTTCCAGCTGGACAAATAGCATAATCTTTTAACTTAACTAATTAAAGAAAAGCGCCGCAGCAATGCGGCGCTTTTTTTTAGTTAAACAGGCTGAATATAGCATTCAACTGATAACTTAATGTAAAAATTACCAGCCCGACGACTGCTATGACTAGTGCCGATAATACGACTACTAAGAAAATCAAAAATGCCCAGTCGCCCTTGGTTGACCGACGGGTGCCATCAGCATAGGCCCTAAGAATCTTATAATTTCTTTTATTAGATTTAAACCAGACGGAAAATGCATCGCCAAGAAATGGCAGGGCGCCCAGAACCGTATTGATCATGATATTTAAGGCCATCCTGGCTAAAGCAATTTTAGGTGCGCCAAGACTTGCTGCCTGTATCAGCACGCTCATTGAAACAAAAGCCGTACCGGAATCTCCAACGCCCGGCAGCAAGCCAAGCAGCGGATCGAGCCCAAATTTAAAATTAGTGCCCGGGACCTTGATCAAATCATCCATGATCATGGCGATCCACCGGGCCAGCTTGGAGTCGGTTTCGCTACTCTGCGGTGGCAATACATCGAAATCGATTGTTTCCGGTCGGTCTTCTTTCTGCTCAGGCATGCTGCTAACATCTCACCATCAACCGTGGAAGCAAGCAGGTAGCAATTGCTGAGAGTCTGGATGGGGTAGGAAAGAACTGGTTAAAGCCATCGGCGAAAAATAATCGCCAAAGAATCCCATCCGTGTATAATAATTACCTTCAACCAGGAGAGGTGGCAGAGCGGTTGAATGCAGCGGTCTTGAAAACCGCCAAGCCGAAA
>CAZHRP010000109.1:0-7897 GCA_964535055.1 uncultured Chthoniobacteraceae bacterium | reverse complement strand
TGGTCGCAGTAGATGGCTTGTGATTGATCCGGGTTAGCCCGGATCAATCACAAGCCAGCTGCTGTTGCCTGCTTCTTAATCTCATTAGTCGGCTTGATAAAATACAGAACAATCAAGAAGATGAGGCCAATCCCGGCGTCGACAAATAAAAGCTGCCAGACCGGCCAGTTCCAGCCACCGGCATCGAGTGCCTGGGATTGCCAGACTTTGCTGTAGATATTAGTCAGATTGGTCAGCGCCATCAACGCGGTAAATTGGGTGGCTGCAATCTTGGGTGTGACTATGTCCATATAGAGGGCATTCTTGATCCCGTACTTCAAGCCGTTAAAAACTGTAAAGGCCAGCACTGCAATCCACCAGGAAACGATTAATTCATCTTCGCGTGGCCACATCCCATCGACCGCTTCCGGCGGATGATCCCAACCGGCCTGCTTAAATTGAAGCGCAATCCAGATGCTTGGCAGTACGGTCATCGATGCGGTGATGGCCAGGACTATGCGCCGATTAAAGCGGTCAGACAACCAACCCCCAAACAGGCAACAAGGAATAAAGACCAGAGCGCTCGCCAAGTTCAGTGCCGCCACCTCACGATCGGTCATGCCCAGCCGTGGCGCGATCAAGGCCGACAATAACATGCTTAGCGCCAAAGCACCTACCGGAGTCAGCGCCAGCAACACAGTGAGAATACCATTCTTGGAAGTAAACACGGATTTCCAGATGGTCTTCAGATAGTCACTGATCTGTTCCCATGCTGCCTGCCTGCCAGCATGTCCCGGTTTGGGTGCGGGCAATTCTCCGTCCGCAATCTCCTGGAGTGCTGACTTCTCGCGGATGAAAAGTATGACACCGGTCAGAATGCATGCCATCAGTACCAAAACAAGTAGGCTGGAAGCTTCAAAACTGCCAAAGCTTTCTTTTAACCAGAGCACTCCGGAGCCGCCAATAGCATAGCCGGCATGCGCAGAACCAAACATCACTCCGTTAGCCAACCCTCGCTCGTTTTCCTTGAGAACCTGACAGGCCAGCGCATCAATTGCTACATCCTGAGTCGCAGCAAAAAAGTTGTGCAAAAACAACAACCCGGCAAACAGTCCAATACCGGAAAGGTATAGACCTTCCAGGGTGCCAAAGAAACCACTTCTATCAGTTTGCGGGACATCAATTTGCTGCGGCATCTGGAGCAGGGCCCCACACAGGGCCAGCAACATCACCGATTGTGCCATCACGATCCATTGCTTGCGTGCACCAAAGCGTTTCACTCGCAGGTTATCGACGAATGGCCCCATCAAAAACTTCCAAACCCAGGGTAATGCCAGCATTGAGATGAATGCCCCATACGCTGCGGTTTCCATGCCACGACGCTGTAGCTCAGTCGCGATCGCCATCATCAAAAATCCACCAGGGATACCTTCGCTAATGTACAGGGCACTAAAGGTCACCAGGCGACCACTTTTAGAGCTGAGCAAATTCATGAACCAAAGCCAATAGCATAGCACCCATCAATCCACCAAGAGTTGTTTCTTACAATTTTGCGAGCCAATCGCATAGAGTCAGCACAAGCCTTGGAATAACTACTAGCCACCAGCTTGACCACGGCCAGGGTGTCCTGCCGACGCCTTGACTTTCGGTCTGAAGAGAAATGGCAGGAGCAGTAAGCCAAACAGGATCACCATCAAGAGCTCTAACTGCAGGATGTACCAGGGCCAGGGTGCCAGCCAGTCCATCAATGACAGCGCTTCCGGCTTGCCCATCAGAAAACCGTAATTGGCACCGGTAAAAATATTCACCGTTAGGGCCGCCGCAGCATAAACTTGAGTCCACAGCATCGCCCGCACCATTCCTTTCAAATCCGGCCGGTAACCCAGCCCGATCACTAGTACCCCCACAGCTACAATTATCCCGCAGTGAGAAACGAAAAATCCAACGCAATAAAAGAGCGGTACCCCACCGGCAAGGTTAGGCGTTATGATCGCGTGGATGGTCGCTCCCAGCCCCCAAAAGTAACTCAGGTCACAAAGAAACTTGGATCGTGTCAGCAACGCTGCCACCACAATAAATGTTGCCCAGTCGCACAAATGCATTGGCAGGATATTACCGATGTAAAGGCGGTCGGTAGCCCACGAGTAAAACAATGTTGCCGCCTTATCAAGCAACAGTAGTACAACCAGCAACCCGACCAGCACCTGACGCCAGCGCGGCGACGCTCGCGCAGCCAAACCAAATCCGCACGCCAGTAAAACAGTCATCAGCAGCAGGAGCCAGTGGGTCCAGCTGAACGTAAGCACTTCGACCGGGTATTCCAAAATCATGCCTGCCGTTGCGGGTTGCGGGCCATCAGCGCCGGTACAATTAAGCCCAGCGGCACCAGCAAGCTGCCGGTAAATGCCCACTGATAGTCACCGCTGAACTTCTCTGATAAGCTGAATAAAAACGGCCCTAGCGCCGAGGCAATGACGATTGTTGACATGTTGAAGCCAGAAATAGCCCCTACATGCTTACGGCCGAAGAAGCGCGGCCAAGTCACACCGATGCATGCCTGGAAGCATCCACCTGCCATACCTAGACCACCAATGATCAACCACTTGCCGAGACTGCTATCCAGTTGCAGCATACCTAAAGACCCGGCCATCAAGCTGCCCAGTAACCCGTAAAGGATCCAATTCATGGCTACCCTGTCACTCAGCCAGCCGGCCATAAAATTCGAGAATATTCCGACCACAGCCATCGGCATGAATAATGCAAGTATCGCTTCTTTACTGACACCTGCATGCGCACCGATCGAGAGCACATGGAAAGTGTAGGCAGTTGTCAGCAGCGAAAACCACGCTGTGCCCAGGTTAAATGCCCAAAAAGCAGGTGTGCGCAACGCCTCAACCAAAGTCCACTCATGCACCACCGGCGGCGCCTCTTGCACTGCGTGCTTACGCCTGACCTCACCGCCATCCATCTGCAGGCCACACTCTTCCGGGTTATCCCTGAATACCAACCAGGCCACCAACCCCATGCCTATGCCAATTGCTAATCCTAAAGCAAGATACGCTCCGCGCCAACCCAACCCGCCAATCAGGCTATCGAGTAATACCGGTGCCAGTGAAAACCCGAAAGACACAACCACCCCATTGATTGCAAATGCAAGACCCCGGCGCTTGTTAAACCACTTACCCAGCATTGCCCGCGAAGTGACTGTCAACATTCCTTGACCCAAAAAACGGATGGCAAAAAATCCGATCATAATGACGATAAATGGCAGCACCTGAATTGGCATTTGTGCGCCAAAACCAGCCCACCACGCTGCCAACCGATCGACTTGCCCCATCAGACACAACGCTACACCAAATGTCAGACAACAGGTGACCATTACCTGTCGTGCACCAAAACGGTCAAACATCCGCCCACCCCACGACACCAGGAAGCCGCTCACCACGGTCCCGCAAAGATACGCGGTACTCAACTGTACCCTACTTAAGCCGAGTTGCTCGATCAGGATGTCGGTAAAAACACTAACCCCCATCGTCTGGCCCGGGATACTGGCAATGATCCCGACAGTAGCTGCCGCCAATATCACCCAGCCATAGAAAAACGGGAACTGCCGTGGAGCAAACGGGTAGTCAGGACGAAACAGGACGTATCCACTTCCTTCTGTCTCAGTACTCTCATTTTCAGCCTGCTTATTCTCTTCGCCACTCATGCACATGCCAATCAATGGCAGTGATAGTCGCGAGACTATACCCGCTCCGCAAGCGAATTACACCAGTACCCTAATTCACAATCTGCCAGTTTTCCGAGACCTGGGTATCAAAGCTGTAGGCTTCAATGAGATTGCGATTTTCATCAAGGAACCAGACAAAGCGCCGTCCGTTGCTATCATTTTGCCAGACAATATCGAGCAAGCCATCACCACTCATATCCTGGGCGGCTGCCACCCGAAAATTGTTGTTAAGCGGCTGGTCGGGGAATCCAATGCTGCCAACATAATTGGCTCCCTGCATTTCCCAGCCGGCTATTTGTCCATTACCAGTGTGCTGCCAGAGTAAATCGAATGACCCGTCACCCGACCAATCAGGCGCTGCCACGACCCGCCATGTTGCATTGGGTGGCTGGAATCCAAACAGGTTCATAGCAGTTACAACCGAACCATCAGCTAACTGCCAGTAGGCAATTGTCCCGGTCTTGGTATTTTGCCATAACAGATCAGGCTGGTCATCACCATTGACATCAGCCGCAGCAACTATTTCCCAATTGCTGCCAACCTGCAGAACGGCGGCCTGCGGGTCACTCACCAGCACACCTTCTTCCAGGTCTACCCCATCCATGAACCAGATTGCTATGAAACCATTGGCTTGATTCTGCCATACCAGATCCGGGCTTCCATCAGAATTCATGTCCGCAGTTGCAACAACTCGCCAGGCGTCGGAACTCTGCGTCGTAATAAAATCACCACTCAGTAATCTTTCACCATCCATATACCAAACAGCCACACTGCCATTATTGACATTTTGCATGATGACATCGGAGCGATTATCACCATCAACATCAACACCTACCAGATCGCCGATCGGAGTCGGTCTTGGGGTAGGAGTAGGTAGCACCACTGGCGGCGTCGGGGTCGGGGTCGGGGTGCCATTATTGGTAACTGTCAGCAATTTACTGTCCGGCTGAATAAACGACTGATTACCAACTTCATCAGTCAATAGAATACCGGCAATATTCCACCCGCCAGATGGTGCATTCTGCGCAATTCTGCAGCGCACTTGAAAAGTACCATTGGTAGGTTCACCGGCTATAATGGCCTCATCAGCTAAAGCATATCCCAAAGTGCTATTTTCAGATCCATCCGGCGAACTCAGTAATACATTCAGGCTGGCCAGCCCCGAAGCATCATCAGTTGCCAGGACTTCGAAATCAATAAATGCGGCAGACGAGAGAACATCAACCTGTCCCGGCGAAACAGAAATGCCTTCTACCACCGGTGCTGTCGTATCCACCTCAGAACTGGACTCCTCATCCGCAACAGCGGCACTCTTAGAATTTCCAGTCACCGAAAATGTAAAATCCGCGCCCTGCGGCAAGCCAAGTTCACCAACTCTGAAGTCACGGAAATAGGCGGTCTTGTTACTGTTGGCATCGAACGCTTTGATGCTGTAAAGCACATAATCTCCACTGGTTTGACCTTTTGGTACCCGCAATAACAGCGAGTAAGTCCCATTCGTAGAAGTACCACTCAAAAGGTAGTCTCCCATCTTCCAGCGGCCGACAATTCGCTTCTCGGTTTGCAGATCACCGCTGCTGCTAAGTGCCAGAAATCGCATTTCCAGATAATTCACGCCAACACCAGCATCGCTCGCTTGCACGGTCAATGGAATGAAAGAATTGCCAGTAGCAGAATCAATTTCCCCACCAGACAAATCAGCATTGATCAGGTTAATGGTCGGCCCGTCCGTGTCAGCCAATAACGCAGAGGCCGATAAAAGTATCATGGCCAGAAAGGCGCTCACGCGTCGGCCAAGACACGCCTGATGTTTCGAAGTAAAGCAGAAATCTTTTACCTGTTTATGCATAATCTAAGTCCAACAAAATTGCCGACTGACTCCCAGCACGTCAATGTTACAATTCTGTTACATCGGGCAGCATAGCCAGGCTGCCTCCAGACCACTGTTGACAGCTCGTTAATCGTCCCAGCATAGTCAAAGCCACATGCAGCAAAAGTCGAGCCAGCAACACAGCGGCGTAGCGCGGCGGAATACTAACCAGTTAGTTGCGGAAGTCGTTAAGCGAGAGCCTGAGTTTCGCCCGCATCCATTGCAACCTGACAAGACCTCGCCGTCGCCAGCAACAACCACTCTATCGCATTAACCGCAGAAATTGACTTTACCCGAAAATCACTTTATTGATGACACCACAAAGCACGCGCCCATGGAGCACAAGGATCAAACGGATAATGCCGAAACCGCGGAATCAAGCCCGCCCATCGATTTCGGTGTCTTTGCCGAGCTGTGCAGGCTGGATCGCAACCGTCTGGCTGAACCGTTGTCGGCAGTCGCCGAATGGCTGCCGGAATCCTTCGCGCAGGATGTCGCCTATTTGGACAATCTCGTGCCGCTCGAAGAAATTAAACGCCAGATCGATGTCGACACTTTCCCACTGCCTGCAGCGGTGGATCGGGAAGGCTATTGGGCCAAGTACCATTTTCACTACTGGCTCTCCGGCTTGGTTGACAGTGTGTTGCTCGAGCAGGCAGTCAAACGATTCGCCACAGATCGCGACGGATTGAGATATCTAGACCTCGGTTGCGCCTCTGGTAGAGTGTTGCGCCATCTCGCGTTGCGTCAATCCAACTGGGATATCCACGGCAGCGAGATCGATCCCATGCACATCGCATGGATCCGGCAATACCTGCCGCTGCCGATGAAGGTCTTGCTCAATACTGTGCTGCCGCACTTCCCCTTCGAGGACAACCACTTCGATGTGATCTCGGGCTTCTCGGTGCTCACCCATGCCGATCATTTGGAAGACGCCTTGTTATATGAAATCAGGCGGGTACTGAAACCCGGCGGCATCGCCTACATTACCGCGCACACCGATCACACATGGGCAACCGTCAAGGAGTCAATGCCGGGATTTGCCGATCACCTGATCGAGCACAGCTCAGGCCCCCATATCCCACCCGACCTGACGCCCAACGCCGAAATGTTCGACGCGCCGCCGCCCGCCAAACGCGTCGTCCTAAGATGGTCAACCAAAGGCGCATACATCGCCAACACCTGGCATACCACCGAGTACATCCGTAAAGTCTGGGGCAGCATCTTCGAGATCGTCGAATGCCGGCGGCCGACTCACCGGCAATTCCAGGACATCATCATCCTGAAAAAGCCAGCAAACGGTTGAGGGCTAATACTTCCGACCACCCGCTGCTCAACGATGCCGTCAACCGGGTCTACCGGGATGTGCCCCCCAGCACAATTAGCATATACCCTACCAGCAAACTGGTGCATAAAAGAGCACCATGAGACCAAAGTCAGTCGCCGAAGTCCCTCAGCTAATCACCCCCGGTGTCATTAACTTTTGAGTCAACAAGGGCAAGCGTTGACATCCCCCAAATCCAATCGTTAGATAGAACGAGTGGCGCACCGCCGCAAACGATCCCACTTTCAGCTATGGCAAACCAGACTCAGCAGCGCGAAAATTGAACTTATGGGACTCAAGTCACTTTTCTACCGCAAGTCGGGCGCTTACCACCGCCACCAGGAACAACTTCGCAAGCTGAAGGAGGAAATCCAATTGCTACGCAAATCATGCCGCAAGCCCGCGCTCAGCCACGTGCAAATGCAGGGGACATCGCAGCATGAACGCTTTTTCACCGACCCTCTCCCATTTGGCCGCTCCGGATGGAACCCGCAATTGGCAGAATCCGACACCAGCATCCTGTCGGCCCCCGCGTGGGTCGAAGGTGCCATCTCGAATCTCGATGCGCGCTTTCTCCACCAGTTTATCCACGCCCACCAGCCCGCGCGAATGATCGAAATCGGAGTAGCATCCGGATATTCTACCTCACTGATTCTAGCCGCCATGCAAGCCTGCCGTGGCCAAACCGCCGCAGAGAATCCCATCTGGCTCGACGCCTATGACATCGCAGATAATTGCTATTTCGACCCAGCGCGGAAAACCGGCTCCGCCGTGGACGAGCTAACGCCCGAGCTTCGCGAACATTTGGCATTGCATCTGCGATCAACCTCAGTCGATTGCCTCGCGGATCTCGGCTCGTCACGGATTGATCTCGCATTTATCGACGGCAACCACCAGCATCCCTGGCCGGCTTTTGATGTGCTGGCCTTGCTTCCCACCCTCAAAAAACGCTCATGGCTCATCCTGCACGACATCTTTCTGCCCTACAACTACC
>CAZHRP010000108.1:7154-7925 GCA_964535055.1 uncultured Chthoniobacteraceae bacterium | reverse complement strand
GCGAAGCTGATCTGGCGGATGGTATCCAGCTCGCCGATAAGAAAAAATTCTTTTCTTTTACCAAGGGCCGAATTCTCAGCCTCGATTACTAAGGCAGATGTCTTAGGCGGGCACAATCGGCTATTGTAGCAGGTTAGCGGCGTGTTCGCGTGCCCAGGAGTCTGCCTCGAGGATTTGTTCTAAGCCGGGATGTTCGAGGTTGTGATGTTGCTCGCATGTTTTGCCGACGGTCTGCCAGATACCGGGGAAGCTGAGATTGCCGCCGAGAAAGGCATCGACGGCGATTTCATTGGCGGCATTCATTACGGCCGGCAGAGTACCACCGGCCTTGCCGACAGCAGCGGCAATATCCAGCGCCGGGAAGTCGGTACGGCGTGGTGGTTCGAATTCCAGTTTGCCAAGCGCGCTGAAATCGATCGGTGCCAGCGTATTGGGAATGCGTTCCGGCCAGGTGATCGCGTACTGGATCGGGAAGCACATATCTGAGTGGCTGAGCTGGGCAAGGATCGAGCTGTCGATAAATTCGACCATCGAATGGACGATACTTTGCGGGTGCACGACCACATCGACTTTTTCCATCGGTACATCGAATAGCCACTTGGCTTCGATCATCTCGAGGCCTTTATTAAACAAGGTAGCCGAATCGATACTGATCTTGCGTCCCATATCCCAGGTTGGATGTTTCAGCGCCTGGGCGGGGGTTACTGAGTCCAATTGCTCGGCTGGCAGTTGCCGGAATGGTCCGCCCGAAGCAGTCAGGATCAAACGGTT
>CAZHRP010000108.1:0-7144 GCA_964535055.1 uncultured Chthoniobacteraceae bacterium | reverse complement strand
TGATATTCGCAGCCCCGCCATTACCTTCGAGGCATTGGAAGATCGCATTATGTTCGCTATCGACCGGCAGCATCCGCACACCGGCACGTTTGACGTCGGTGGTTACTGCTTCGCCTGCCATCACCAGGATTTCCTTGCTGGCAACAGCCAAATCGCGGCCTGCGTCTACTGCAGCCAGGGCCGGTCGCAGCCCGGTCGTGCCGACGATGGCGACCAGCACCATATCAGCTTCGCCACCACTGGCCAGTTCGACCAAGCCTTCCTGTCCGCATAGAATTTCGGGCGAGTACGTGAGTGCCGACTTCAACTCGGAAAGCTTCGAATGATCGCCCAGGCATAGCCGGGATGGTCGAAACTCGTTGGCCAGGCTAGCTAGTCCACTGGCATTGCCATTGGCCGACATGCCGACAATCTGGCATTGTTCCGGGATATCGCGGGCGACTTTGGCGGTGCTGGTACCGATCGAGCCGGTGGCACCTAGGACAATTATGCGCTTGGGATTCATAGTTGGTGGTAGTTGTTTAAACCCTGATAACCAGTTGCAGGTAGAAGTAAAGCAGTGGTGCCGTAAATAACAGGCTGTCGATCAGGTCTAGCGCGCCACCGATCCCCGGCAGCATGGTACCAGAATCTTTGACGCCCATGCTGCGTTTGACGATCGACTCTGCCAGGTCACCGATCACAGCGACAAAGCCGAGCAATAATCCAAGGATGGTAGCATGCAGCCAGCTCATGCCGGGAAAGGCATCTGGCAATAGCGAAAATAGGGCATAGCTGCCGAGCAGCGAAAACACGAGGCCGCCGAAAAACCCTTCCCAGGTCTTTTTGGGGCTGATATGGGAAATCAGCTGATGGCGACCGATTACACTGCCTACCAGATAAGCTCCCATATCACTGAATTTAGTAACAATAATCAGATAGAGCACATAAAAATGCCCTTGCACATTGCCATCGGCATCCGGCGGCACCACATAAACGATTTTGGTTACGAAATTAAACAACCACAGCACGTAAAGTAGACCGAACAGCGTGAATGCCATGGTTTCCAACGGTTGATCGTCGCGGGTCCGTTCAAAGATCTGCCTGGTGAAGACACTGATTACAAATGCCAGCAGCACCGCGCGCTCGAAGTCATAGGCCTGTTCCAGGCCAAATGTGCTATAGTAGGCAAAACTACCTAATATTAAGACGAATCCACTAAGCATACCCAGCAGCTTGAAGTGTGGTCTGCCGCTGTGGTCGAGCATCCGGAAAAACTCCCATAAGGCCCGCAATCCGATCGACCCAACCAGCAGGAAAAATCCAAACTCAAAGCCGGAAAAGATGATGGTAAAGGCAACCAGCCAGAGCGCTAACGAACTGGCCAGGCGCGGAATGAAACTCGATTGGCGGGTTTCTGCCATATCCAGCAGGGAATCAGAAAGCGCAAGTGGCTGCTATCCAAAAATATTCCTGTATCCACGCTATTGCGAATCACGGATTTTTCACTTTGATAAAAATCTGAGATAGTAGATGCTTATGCGCTTCACCTGTTAACAATAAGCATTTCCCAGAAATAAACACGCAACCCATTTAAAATTCCGTACCGCAATGATCAATTGGTTCATAAAAAAGATTGTTGGCTCGAAGAATGCGCGAACCGTCAAGCGCATGCATCGGGTAGTAGGCCAAATCAACGCCCTTGAGGAGGAACTCGAGCGCACGGCCAGTATCGAGGAGCTGGCGGCAAAAACAGCCGCCTGGAAAGAACAACTTGCCCCGATCGAAGATCCTGACGAGTTGGAAAAGCAACTGGAAGTGATCATGCCGGAAGTATTCGCGGTTGTAAAGAATGCAGCGCGCAAACTATGCGGTCACGAATTTCAGGTCAGCGACCAGCCGACGACCTGGAACATGGTGCATTTTGATGTCCAATTGATTGGCGGGATCGCCCTGCATCGTGGCAATATTGCGGAGATGGCAACCGGTGAGGGTAAGACACTGGTGGCGACTCTGCCGGTGTACCTGAATGCGTTGACCGGGCGCGGTGTCCACGTCATCACGGTCAATGATTACCTGGCCCGTCGTGACTCCGAGTGGATGGGGGAATTATTCCGCAAGCTGGGGTTGACGGTTGGATGTATCCAGCATGACCAGCCGCCTAATGTCCGCCGCGAACAATACGAGTGCGATATAACCTATGGCACCAACAGCGAGTTCGGGTTCGACTATTTGCGCGATAATGGCATGGCCACCAGCCGTGAGCAGCAAGTCCAGCGTGGTCACTATTTTGCGATTGTCGATGAGGTGGATTCGATTCTGATCGACGAAGCGCGCACACCCTTAATCATTAGCGGGCCGGTGACCGTATCGACCCATCAGTTTGATAAGTTCAAACCGCTGGTGGATCAACTGGTCAAGCGCCAGAACCGGATGTGCTCGCAGCTGGTAACAGAAGCCAAAGAGCTACTGGATCAGGAAGACGATGAAGCGCGCATACTAGCCGGGCGCAAGCTGTTCAAGGTCCAACTCGGTCAACCGCGCAATAAGCAACTGCTGCGGCTGATGGAAGACCCGGATATTCGTAAATTGATAACCAAATCAGAACTCTCCTTTTATCAGGACAGCCAGAAGACTGAGTTGATCGCGCTCAAAGAAGAACTCTATTATACCATCGAAGAAAAATCGCAGGATGCCGACCTGACTGAACAGGGGCGGGAATTCCTGAACCCGGATGACCCGGGGGCGTTCATGTTGCCGGACTTGATCAGTGAGTTTGCCACGATTGATCTGGATGAATCACTGGATGCTGCCGCCAAGGATAAGGCCAAGGCCGACCGCCAGGAGGATACCGACAATCAGGCGCAAAAGATTCATAATATCTCCCAATTGCTCAAAGCCTATTGCCTGTTTGAAAAAGATGTCCAGTACGTGGTCGAAGAAAACAAGGTGATCATCGTCGACGAATATACCGGGCGCAAGATGCCCGGGCGTCGCTGGTCAGACGGCCTGCATCAGGCGGTCGAAGCCAAGGAAGGTGTGCAAATTGATCGCGAAACGCAGACGCTGGCTACCATCACCATTCAGAACTATTTCAGGCTGTACGAAAAACTGGCCGGCATGACTGGTACCGCTGAAACCGAAGCTAACGAGTTCCACGATATCTACAAGCTGGATGTGTTGGTTATTCCGACCAACAGGCCGAACCAGCGGGATGATTTCAATGACTTGATCTTTAAAACCCGGCGCGAAAAGTACAATGCCGTGATCAAGGAGATTAAGATCGCCCACGGTCGCAACCAACCGGTGCTGGTGGGTACCGCCTCGGTGGAGTCTTCCGAAGTGCTAGCGCGGATGCTCAAGCGCGAGAAGCTGCCGCATAATGTGCTGAACGCCAAATACCACCGGCAGGAAGCCGAGATCGTGACCAGGGCCGGCCAACCGGGAACGATTACGATTTCAACCAACATGGCCGGACGCGGCACCGATATTAAGCTGGGCGAAGGAGTTGCCGATGCCGGTGGCCTGTATGTGATTGGCACCGAGCGTCACGAGTCACGGCGGATCGACCGTCAGTTGCGCGGCCGTTGTGCCCGCCAGGGTGACCCCGGCATGTCGCGGTTCTATGTCTCCTTCGAGGACGACCTGATGCGTAATTTTGGGGCCGCCGACCGCATGACCAAGATCATGGAGCGCTTCGGTATGGAGGAGGGTGAAGAACTCGAACATCCGTGGCTCAATAAATCGGTCGAGACGGCGCAAAAGCGGGTCGAGCAGCGCAACTACATGATCCGCAAGCGCACGCTCGACTTCGACGATGTGATGAACCAGCAGCGCGCGGTGATCTATGGTTATCGCAATGAGGCACTGGATACGGAAGATACTTCGACGCTGGTTTGGGAAGCTGTCGAGGAAGCCCTGCCGAACAAACTCGCCGAACATCTCGAGGTGGTCAGTGAAGATCAGCAACCGGATTATGACGGGCTGCTGAACTGGGTCAACATGACCTTCCCATTGGGACTCAGCAAAGAAAAAGCGGAATTTGACGGAAAGTCGATGGATGAGATCAGCGATTTTCTGATGACCAAGATCCGTGAAGCGTACGACCTGAAAAGCAAGCACGAGGATCCTGCAGCTTTGCGCGGGCTTGAGCGGTACATTATCCTGAATGCCATCGACCGGCTGTGGCAGGAGCATCTCTATGGCATGGATGCTCTGCGCGAAGGGGTGCACCTGCGGGCGTATGGCCAGAAGGATCCGCTGGTCGAATACAAGAATGAAGCGTATGCGATGTTTGTTGAGTTGATGGGCAACATTAAAGCGGAAGTGCTGAATAACCTGTTCCGGTCATCTACTTCGCTGCAGGCATTCGAGGCCTTCCTGGCCGCTTTGCCACGCAGTACCTCCGGCCAGCAACTGCCGGGGATTCCTGCTGCCCAGGCGGCCGCCCAGCAGCAGGGTGTACCAACCGGTAAGGTTTCCGCAGCTAGCCTGCTGGGTGAACCGGGATCCGAGGAAGACGCCGAACAGGCAATCGATCTGCCAGTGCGCCGGACAGTGCGCAAAGTCGGACGCAATGAACCCTGCCCGTGTGGTAGCGGTAAAAAATATAAGAATTGTTGCGGCAGAGTGGCGTGAAGAACATTCAACAGCCAACATTTAACGTTAAACTTTTCAAATCTGGCGGTTTATGCCTTCGCAGGACAGGGAAGAAGTCTCTCTAATATTGAATGTTGATTATTGGAAGTTCGATGTTGGGTGTTGAATGCCTGTATGTATAATGCATTGACAATTTTTTGGTTCTTGCTTGCGCATGCGGACGCGTGAGTATAAATTAATATTATGAAAATTACTTCCCCTCGCCGTGCCGGATTTACTTTGGTTGAGATGTTAACGGTGATTACGATCATTGCCGTGCTCGTTGGATTGTTATTCCCTGTGATTGGTGGCGTTCGCCAGGCTGCTAAAAAAGCGCAGGCCAAGACCGATGTCACTCAGCTCGTAACTTCGGTAATATCATATTACACGGAATACGGTAAGTACCCCGGTGGCTTAGATGACGATGGGGAGATCGAGATGACCGACCTAATTCCAATTCTTAATGGTTCAAATCTTGATGAAAATCCACGTCAAATTGTTTTCTTTGAAGGCAAGATTGATACCAGCGAAGATGGTGGACGTTATGGTATCCAAGAATCGGACGATTTTCTGGACCCGTGGAGTGAATCTTACGTACTTCTTGTGGATGCCAATTACGACAATGAGATAGATAACCCTATTGACATTGGACCTGATACTCTTCGAACCGGAGTTATTGCTTACTCTACAGGTAAAGACGTTGGAGAAGGGGACGACGATGTGGCGTCCTGGGATTAAGCAGTAATTTGCCGGCGAGGTTTTTACTCTGTAGCAGTGGCGCTGTTTTCAGTCAGCCAGGCTTCACGGGCAGTGATCGTTTGTTCGATAGCACTGACTTTTTGCAGCTCTGTGACGAGCTCGCTATAGGTGCGAAAGACAGAGTTGAAGTCCCATTTTAGATCACTGGCGGCATCTTTGATCAGACGATCCATTTCCATCGCATCGCGCAAGCCGATTTTCTGGGTTGAACCCGGGTCAGCGCCCTGCGATGTGAGGGCTGCTTCGAGCTGGTCGTAGCGCTGGTCGATGACTTCTTCGTTGAGGCGGATCTGTTCGGCGATCATGCCGCGCTGGTCATCATCCAGTAGTTGATTTTCCATCATGTTTTCGAGTTCGATATTGCGGCGCTTGAGATTCTCGATATTCGATTGGATAGCATCGAGCAAGTCGCCTTTGACCTGACCGGCCCGGGTCGTGGTTTTGCGAGCCTGGTTTTCAGCAGTTCTATTTCTGGTGTACAGCCGCTGGCGTGACTCTTTGTAATGGTCGTTGAATTTGCGGTATTCATTGCTGGTGGTCAGTGACTTGCTTAGATCGAGGATCTGGTCGACGCGCTTCTGGATCTTCTCATCCATGGCCTTCATGCCGGCTTCGGACACCTCTTTATCCAGAGTCGGTTTGTTGCTGACCGCATCGATAGCCAGTTCCCGGCGTTTATTCTGGTAGCGTTCGATTGTTTTGCTCAGGCCATCAATGATATCCTGCTTCATGCGCATCGTTTTGGTTCCGGAATCGGCGCTGTCTGAAACATGTTTCAGCATATTGATAATGCGTTCGATTGTTCGCTCGACCTGCTCGTCTTTGCGTACTAGTTCTTCACGCAGATTGGTCACGCGCTGCTGGCGTTGCTGCAGGTGGAAGTTGAGATTTTTCAGCGATTGCTCAACTTCTGCAACAGTCGGTTCAGCAGTCTGCTGTGCTTCGGTGGTTGCTTCAGTCTGGGCATTGGCAGTCAGAGCTAATGCAAAAATACTTAGGAGGGGCAAAATTTTCATGCTGCTATTATTATTTTAATCATCTGGATTACAAGTAATAACTGGTTGTGATGATACCGCGGCTGAATCCATTTCGCGCTGAGCAGACGGATGCTCTCCGGTATCGCTTTGGCGATGGCTGTGGCAGTTGGCAGCAGGTGTTTGAGCGCTGGCAGTCGGCGGACTGGATCGGCTGTATCGCCGGGCGGCGTGGTTGCGGTAAATCGACCTTCATGGCTTCACTGGCCGAGCGATTGCATGAGCTAAACATCAAGTTCCGGTTACTCAGGCTACTACCCGAAGAAAGCACTATTAGCCGTTTGCGACACTGGGGCAGGATCGAGCGGGATTCCGCGTTGCTGTTGGACGGTGCTGGGTTGGTCAGTCAGCTCGAGTTGGCAGTATTGCGTCGCCTGTTCTCATCTGGAGGCAAATTGTTGGTGACAGTGCATGCCGCAGATGAGCTTCCTGGCTGGCCGGTAATCCATGAGTGCCGGTATGATAAACGGTTGGCCACTGAAATTATTTATGAGTCAGCACCGGATTTGCCAGCTGAGCACGCTGCTAAAGTGATTGGTAGCGAGGATAACCTCCGAGCAGTTCTGCGCAGGTTGTACGATGAAAGTGCGGATCTGAAATAGTAGGCCATAAAAAAAATCTACACAACCCCTTCAGGGTTGGTGATCCTTTTGATGCGATATTCCCAGGGTTGTTCCAACCCTGGGCTAGGATACGTAACGCCGTTGGCGTAACCCCGGGTCGCGATACACAAC
>CAZHRP010000107.1:0-7947 GCA_964535055.1 uncultured Chthoniobacteraceae bacterium | reverse complement strand
ATCCAAGCACCTCACGCTGCGTCTCGCTACGAAGTTTGTGATTGATCCGGGCTAAACAGTTTTGCGCAAATGAGGATTCGTAATCGCCACGTGAGTCCCGTTCCACGTGACAACGTGGTCACGGGATAATCACCACGTGAGTCCCGTTGCACTGACGACGTGATCACGGGATCTTCACCAACTGCAAGCTGTAGATCCAAGTCATGGTCACGATTACGAGTACGCTTATGATCATGATTATGAAAAGGATACTTACTCAAACCTCTTCGGAAACGGTATTAGTCACAAACTTCGTAGCGAATCGCTTGGATACAAAGTGGGCTACACCGCTTGGCGGATGATCGGCAGAGCCGCAAACTTCCGACCGAGTACTTTGGCTGAGTCGACACCCATTGCGCTTTCGAGCACACTCGCGTATACGCTGCGGAAGTCAACCGTGTGCTTGAGGTCACCATTATGCAGGTCATCCAGTTTCGGGTAGCTGCCATGTAAGCCGGCCACGACGTGACCGCCGGCAATGAACATTGGAGCAGCAGCACCATGATCGGTACCGGCCCCATTATTTTCCTCCAGGCGACGGCCAAACTCGCTGAAAGTCATGACGGTCACACGCTTCAGGTTCCCCTGCTTTTTCATTTCTCCGCAAAATGCTGAAATTGCGCCATCAAGTTCCGTCAACAAGCGCTCATGAGTCCCCTGCTGGTTGACATGGGTATCATAGCCACCCTGGCTGACATAGTAGATGCGCGTCGGCAGGCTGCCGGCGATCAGGCGCGCCACCAGTTCGAGGTCACGGCTCAGCTTGCTGGCCGGGAATTTGGTCGAGGTCTTGTTCTTGTTAGCCACCTGAATGACCTGCTCGGAACTCATACGGGCGTCCAGAGCGGTGCGTTCCAGAAATGCCAATGTGTCTTCGCCGCTGTCCGCCACATTACCGGCAATCGATTCAATACTGCTGCCACTGGCTTCTTCGGGGGAATTTAATTCATGAAAGTACTCATCGATCCCTTCGTCTTCGGCATCACCATCACCCTGCCAGCGAAACTCATGCGGTCGGGAAAAATTAATGCCAGCTCCGGATTTGGCCGCGAATGCCTGGGGTGATTCTTTCTTGATCGCAACCCCGGCCAACGCCCCATCGCCCTGGCAGTAGTTGTCAAAATACCTGCCGATCCAGCCGTGCCGGGCAAATTTTTCAGAATCTACAGCAGTCTGCCAGATTTCGGTCGAGCGAAAATGGGAGCGGTTGGGATTTGGGTACCCTACTCCCTGAATCACCCCGAGCGTGCCATCGTCATACAGCGAGGCCATCCCTTCCAGGCTAGGATGTAAGCCAACGTAATCGTTCAACTTATGGGTGGCATCGGCAGAGATTGCCAGGCGCGGGCGATTGCTGTGATAAAGATCGTTGGCGTAGGGGATGACCGTATTCAAACCATCATTGCCACCTGCCATTTGAACGACCACCAGAATCGGCGAATCTTTGCCGGTCGCAAACTGCACATTACTATCAGCCGCGCTGGCGTGTAATTGCCCAAATGTCTGGTCGAGGAAAATCGGAACACTCCACGACATGGCGGCACCAAGGAACGAAGTCCGGAGAAATTCGCGCCGGGTGCGCAACCCGCAATCATGATCAGAATGGCTATCGGTATTCATTGGTTCTTCCTACTTTGAGTTTAACATAGTTGGTAGCGCGGAGTACTAAGCATTAATTGGGTCAGGCCCCTGAGTGCCTCGCCGCGATCCTGCTCCCTGTTATCTACCCAGAAGCTCACAAATGCCTGGCGTTCACGACCTCCCGGCTCGGCCCCATAAAATCGCCAACCGAGGGCATCTACTACTGCGGCAGCATCATCATCCAGTGCTTCACCAACCAATCCGGCATAATCGATCTCGGGCATTTTCTTACGCTGGTTTTTGACTGCACCGGTCATGGCCGCAGCAACATTATAGCGCACCAGCAAGGTCGAGCTATTGATCCAGGCGCGGCCACCATCCCAGCCTTTGACATTCGGCGGTCTAAATAGTATCTGCCCCATTGACTGTAGCGCCCTTCGACAGGCACCTTCCTCGGGCAAATCACATTGTAACTCATGAGTTGCCTGGACCAGCCATTGCACCGGGCTCTTGATCTGCGCCGCTAGCGCCCGCTCACTGTAAAATTCGCGACTGCGAAATACGGCCTCAAGCAGTCTCCGCGTATTGAAATTGACATTTCGGAACATGACAGCCAATCGCTCGACCAGCTTTTGCTCCGGATTTTCATACACAAAATACTCCCATAGTTTGCGGCTGAGAAATTTTGCAGCAGCCGGCTGTTCAAAGATCAGATCGATCACTTCATCGCCGGAAAAATTACGCGACTTGCCGAATACTTGCTTCATGCTGTCATCGTGAAGGTTCTGGTTGAAGCGAAAGGTATTATTACTCCGGTCGATCCGGTATCCGGTGAATGCCAGCGCCGCCTGCATCACATCCTGCTCGCTGTAATTTCCTTCCCCGAGAGTGAAGAGTTCCATTACCTCACGGGCAAAGTTTTCGTTTGGCTTGCCCTTTTTGCTGCGCACGCCATCGAGATAAATCAGCATTGCAGGATCACGGCTGACCGCTTTGGTCAATTGCCTGAAGTCACCCAACCCCTGGTTGCGAAATAGTTCATTCTGTAACCACAGCAGATGAATCTCCTGAACTTTCTGCTGGCTGGTCGCCAAATGCCCGTGCAAAAAAAGCGTCATCTTTTCTCGCAGCGGGTCGGGCGATTGGCGCATCCATTCTAACCAACTCTGAGTGAAATCCTTAAGGTTGGATTGTTGACGTTTTCTAAACTCATTGCGGGCCTGCCGCTTTTCCTCCTCGCTGGCACCACTCATTTCGCGGATGCGTGCGTTGATATCTTCAGCCTCAGCCCATGCCGGTTTAACCATCCGGCCTGACTTCTCGTCGACATGCAGCAACCGGTGGACGGCTTGGCCAAAACCAAGCTGAGCCAGCTTGTCGACGGCAGCCGGGCTGCCACCAAATCCGGCACGATTTAACAAGTGCCGCGCATCTGCTGCTGACCACTCGCTGGATGGAAGTGCGTCCAACATAACTAATAATACACCCAACTATCAAAAAAGTAGCACGCCAGACGCTCAGAATCGCTATTTTTTTGCTTAAAAGTTGCGATCCTCAACTTGGAAACGGTGCAGCCTTTTGGCTATTTGCTGATGCCAGCGTTCAAGATATGTTAATTCATCGGCCAGCTGCGCCAGCTCGAGCCCTAACTCTTCAGACAGTGATCCAGACCACCCATGGTCGATGTTCCGCAGCCGCTGTTCGGCTGACTCCTGCAAGGAATGCAGTTGTTGTTGACGAGCCAGCAGTTGCTGCTGGCAGTCGATAACCTGATCAGCCAGCAAAGCTTGCTCGATTCTACTTACCCCTTTTGAGTAATCTCGCAGCAGTTCATCCGCCGCTTTGATAACCGGTTCGACCTCAAATCCAGCTTGTGCCAAATGCTCGGGAATCCGGTTACTCCTTTCTACTCGATAGCCGCAAACAGCCAGCAATTGGCGGATGCGTGCGGCGTGGTCGACCAACAATCGTCGCGCCCGATTGAGTCGCTCAGCATGCTCTGGCTCGGTATTTTTATCTTCTTCGAGCTTGATGGAAGCAGCGTGAAATCTGGCATCGATATCAGCCCGCTCCATCCATGGCCGTGGCTCGTACTGCAGTTCGGAAAATGCGTTGAACTCCTGTGATGTGTCACTCATGCAACGAAGCTTTCACCGCACGAACAATGGGCTACCGCGTTTGGATTGGTCACCTTGAATCCACCACTTTGCAGGTCACTGCTGAAATCCAGTTCCGAGCCACTGACAAATAACGCGCTCTTGGGATCAATGACTACATTAACCTCATTGGAGCGAACCAGAATGTCACGATTGGCAGGGCCATCCACCAAATCCATCTTATACTGCAGGCCGGAACAGCCACCGCCGATAACCGCCACCCGCAAAGCTCCATCCGGACGCCCTTGCTTGGCCAGCAGCCCGCGCAATTTATCACCCGCCCCATCGAGTACCTTTATCAGCTTTTCATTGCCAACCTTGTAATTAACTTCACTCATTGCTTGCGTCTCAAGTTGCCCAAATTCTGCAAAAAATCAATCACTCTTACCAGAGTCAGGACGGCTTTCCAATAGCGACGCCAGAACATCGTGCGCCAGAAGCCCGGCGCTGGAGGGCCCTTTCCGATTCCTTAATGCAAGCGTTATAACCTGCGTCGGTTGTTGCTTGATTCCCTGGTAAGCCAGCCTGACCCGATGCCAACGATCCCAGGGATTACTTGTCTGCCCAGTGGGCCCGGTACCGCTCACCAGATGAAAAACATCCAGCGTCTCATCCTTTCTACGATAGCGATAATGGCTAAAAATTACAGTTTCGGTAGCAGTGCTGACCGCGAATTGCTCAGGACCGGAATCCAGCTCAAAGCCCGCCGCTGGCAAGCAAACTTCCGGCCCATGCGCCAATGCCAAAAACGATGATGCCTTGCCACCATCCCAATGAATGTCAACCAGCATCCAGGTCGATCCATCCCGGCCAACCCACCGCGCCTGGCTGGCCCAGTCGTAGCGCAACTGACGGCGCACTTCTTCATCCGGTTCCGAAAACTCAAAATCAATTGCCTCCCGCGGCCAGTTGAGAACCCGATGAGCGGCGGCATCCTGCGGGTCAGGTGCCTGTGCGGCAAACCACGCCGACGGCACCAGTAAAGCCAGTAAACCGGCAACCACCGCAGCTACCGGCACCTCCATTCCAGGGGAACCCGATTGCCACTCGCCACTTGCCGCAGCCTGCTCGTCCGCTTTTGATTTTGGCAACCAATAGGCGGTCGCCAGTAAAATCAACGATAAGATAGTGAATATCGTCCAGCCTGCAGGATCATGGCTATAGTCGGCTGCTTCGAGCCCCTGAGTGTCCGCGATTAGCAGCAAAATCAAAGAACGCAACAGATTCAGTACCAATGATAAAATGACGCAAATAACAACCAACAGCACTCGCCACAACCATTGCAGCTTGAAAAAAGCCCCTAAAAATAACGCCATCATTAACGACCCCTGGAGACTTCGAATGCCGCTGCATGCTTCGTCGACCCCGATCACACCCTCCGCCGTTATGATCAGGTTGCCAACGGCCCGCGCCGGCACCCCGCACCAGGATGCCAGTTCCACAGTCGATAATGTAAGCAGCTCCCGCACTTGCAATACTATCGAATGTTCCAGTGCGTACGGCCAAGGCGTAGCCACCAGCATAAATAATATCGGAAACAGGAATTGCCGGATTATCCCTGGCCGGTACGCATAGGCCAGCAAGCTTAGCGTCCCAGCGGCTGCTGCCAGCCCCAAAATCCAGCCGGGCAGTCGCCAGTCAGGGTTGGCAATCGACAAGACTCTGGTCAGACCGATGACCAGATAACAGCCACCCGCAACCACCAGCCACCAGTTGGGCGTTTGGTGTTTATTTACCGCCTTCAACAGGTTGCTTGCCCGATATTGATTTTCCCAGGCCAGGTAAGCCGCCAGTATTGGCACCGACCAGGCATATCCATACTGCGGGTTAAATCGCCACTCGAGGCTGACATGCAGCACCCAGGGCAACCATAATACAGCAATCGCTGCCGCTACACTCATAGCCAATAATTGACGTTTTTCCCACGCAACTCAACTCAATTGCAAGTGATAGGCCCGTAAGTCCGATCACAAAATCCAGCATATAGCCCAAAATAATCAATTATAAGAAACATAATTAAAGATAGTCGCAGATATGCCAATAATTATAACAAGTATTTGCTTGCCAACTCCTAATTTTTTTTGTGAAGATTTTCTCATAGTATTCCCCCTGTGGCGCTATTTCATCTTTGTGTGGCCGATGTTGGCCCTGTTGCCGACTTCGACTGTCCAGGGATTGGTGGTCGTTTCAGCCAGTATGGCTCGGGTGTCATCATCGATGACGAGTACCAGGTTGGGAGCGTCTCCAGAAATGTGGCGGTGGATGCAGCACTGACCCCGAATATCGGCTTTACGGTGGCAGTTAACAATGCTGGCGGCGGCTCGATCACTCTGACCTTTAATGTAGGCCTGCAGAAATTAGGTTTCAGTTGGGTGCATCTTGACGCCGAAACCTACATCATCACTTTTACCAATACTCTGCTGGCAAGTTCGGCATCACTCAATTTTGACCTGTTCATTGACAGCACCTCAGATTTCTATAATCCAACGGTGGAATTCGGAGAGGCATCAGCAGATCAGATCGATCCCATCAGTATTTCTCAGCTTATATTTCTCAGCTTAATAACAGCAGTGATTAATGGGAATCCGGCTTACTTCAACCAGGTTGCATTCAGCTGCTCAGGCTCCGGCAGTATCTCCCAGATCAATTTCACGGTGCCGGGCATCCACATTCCTGTTTGGATTGATACTGCTCAGCCTTGCCGGTACCAAATCCTGGCAACGGCAGCCGTACCATTGGTCATAGCCAACTTCAGGCTGCACGCACGCTGGCAACGTCAGCAACTGTTTCGCATGAGTCCGGACACTAATTATAATAATTATATTTTTTTTAACCGGATTTAATCCTTGTCTGCCACTCCAGTAGTATTTATATTCCAACGTGATGCGGGGATACCGACATATATTATTAATGATTGCCGTGGTCAGCATGGTAGCATGCGCTGGTACACTGAGCGCATTTGTGATCGACTTCAGCCAGTACGGCTCCGGCTCGATTATCGATAATGAGTATCAAGTTGGTAGTAACACCCGCAACACAGCTGTCGACACGATCCTGCCGTCGAACGTCGGTTTCAGCGTGGCAGCCAGCGGTGGCGCGGGTATTGCGGTACTCTACAATGCCAACCTTAGCGATGGTGAAGATCCGGATCTCGAGTTTAATCCGAGCAGCGAATCACGCACTCAGTATAGCGCCGGAAACCAGAGTAGTGTCATGCAGGGAAATGTCTTGATCGTGCAGGAAAGCGCAACACAAGCTGAGATCGACTCCTCCACGGCCACTCAGGTCGGAAGTCTGACTTATCCCGACGGTCTCAGCAGTCAGGGGCCCGGTTTTGCGCCGGATGATCAGGCTAGCGGTAACAACACAATCACTTTCACATTCAGCGTTGGGATTGATTCGTTTGGATTTAACTGGGTTGATCTGGATGATCAGAGTGTTGAAAATTTCAGTGTTATACTCAGAAATACCAGCTTGAGTACAGAAGCGGAGATCGATTTCGATCTGTTTGACTCAGCTGGAACGATAGCTAATGACCCTGTATTCAACCCGATAGGCAATCCGTCTGGTGTGGTTTTTGGAGATGGCAGCGCCAACCAGGTAGAACCCATCACGGCGTTCGATGTGGTGAATTCTACCAATACTTCATGGTCAAATAATAATCCAATTTTCTTTGATCAAGTGGTTTTTAATCTGGGAGGATCCGGCAGTCTGTCACAGTTGAATTTCACCGTCCCTGAGCCGGGCACCGCGGTATTCGGTCTGCTGTTGGTTGGTCTGATCGGTCTTAACCGGCGCTATCGCCGCCGTAAATAGGCGGCGCCCAAGCCGAGCTCAAGGGTGTTGCGCGAGAAAGTTGACAAATCTGTCTGCTTTTTTGTTTTGAGCAATTACCCAAAATCGTTGAAAGTACGAGCTGACTCATGATTCAGATTGTGTTCAATACCATCAGTGCGCGTGAGATGGCTGAAATTCCACTGGAAGAACAGATCGGGCTGTTAGGTGATTTTCGGGACTTGCCTGCTAATCCTGACAATATCGACCTCACCCAATTTGGTGAAATTAAGCGTGACGGCCAGACGTTATACCGTCATCGCAGCCAGGACTACCGGCTGTATTTTGAGTTAAAAGATAACGAGCTAATCGTGCACCGTGTCATGCACAAAAATAC
>CAZHRP010000106.1:0-7966 GCA_964535055.1 uncultured Chthoniobacteraceae bacterium | reverse complement strand
AGGTACCGGGAAATCAGGAAATGGCTGGGCGCCAAGCAGGCGTACGTGTCCGGATACGTATGGCGCGGATCGAGCGCCAGCAGTTCGTGAAGCAATGTGGTTCCCGAACGCCAGTGCCCCAGCACGAAAATGGGATCGTCGCGCAGCGGAAGTGCCTGGATGCGGCGATTCCAGAACAATGCCTGAGTGCCGGCCAGCAGCGAATTGGCGGCCGTTGCGACAGACACACTGAGCGCCAGGGGAATGCGCGTCGCCGATACCGCGTACCGATTCTCGCGCAACATCTTCAGCCATGCGGAAACCGTCATGCCGTGCCAGAGTCGTGGGACCCACGGCATGGTTTTGGAACCGCATTGTCGCGGGTTGGATGTCTTGGTCATTCAGGCGGCTTTGCGCATGGTGTCTTCGTCGTTCGTATCATCCCTGGCGAACAACCGCGGAATGAAACGTCCCGTTCGCCGGCAGTAGTCCGAGTAGGCCTCGCCATGCATCTGCGTCAGGAACCGTTCTTCTGGGGTGGCGCTGCTATCAGCTTCTCATTCTAAGATCGCTTAGATTGTAGATTTACAGTCCCCCTTCCGTCGTATGGCGGAAGGGGGATTTTTTTTGGCTTGATGTCACTGGCTGTCTTTGGCCATCTTCCTCGCACATTACCAACTACATGACATGCTAGATATCCGCACCATAAGGGAAGATCCAGAATCGGTTTCGGCCAGATTATTACAACGCGGCACTGATTACGCTGGTACGATCCGCAGCATCCTGGAATGTGATAATCATCGCCGCGCCGCTGAAACTCGTCAGCAGGAACTGAATGCCGAACGCAAAAGCACTTCCAAACAAATCGGGATGCTCAAAAGCAAGGGTGAAGACACCACGAAAATTGAGCAACAAGTTAAAAGCCTGGGGACCGAACTCACCGGACTGGCAGAAAAAGTTAGCCACCTGAACGAAGAACAGCGCAACTTGCTCCTGGGCCTGCCTAACTTACCGAATTCAGAATGCCCACAGGGTAAAGATGCTGCTGATAACCCGCTCATTCGCACATGGGGAGAAAAACCTGAAGTTCCAGGCGGTCCCAGAAACCATCTGGAAATCGGCGAGCAACTGGATCTTTTTGACCCCGAGCTGGCGACCAAAATTAGCGGTAGCGGATTCATGCTATTCACTGGAAATGGTGCTCGACTGGAGCGGGCACTGATCCAGTTCATGCTCGATCTGCATACCCAAAATCACGGCTACCGGGAAGTCAGTCCACCATTTATTATCAAACGCGATAGCATGTTCGGTACTGGTCAGTTACCCAAGTTTGAGGAAGATATGTATGGCATCGATGGCGGCGACATGTTTCTCGCTCCAACCGCTGAAGTGCCAGTCACAAACCTCGCCAGGGAGGAAATTCTCAACGAATCCGACCTGCCACGCCGACTAGTCGCTTACACACCGTGCTTCCGGCGAGAGGCCGGTGCAGCCGGCCGTGATTCCCGCGGCATGATCCGCTTACACCAGTTCGATAAGGTCGAGTTGGTGAAGCTGGTCAAACCTGCCGATTCCTACCACGAACTGGAAACACTAACGGCACACGCTGAGGCAGTCCTGCAAGCATTGGGCCTTCACTACCGAATCATCGAATTGTGCACCGGTGACTTGGGCTTCAGTGCCGCAAAAACTTACGATATCGAAGTCTGGTCGCCGGGACAAAATGATTACCTCGAAGTTTCCAGCTGCTCGAATTTCGAAGATTATCAGGCACGCCGCATGAACCTGCGCTACAAAGAAAGCAGTTCCGGTAAGAACATTTTTTGCCATACGTTAAACGGCTCTGGAACAGCACTGCCCAGGCTGTTCATCGCCCTGATCGAAACCTACCTGCAGGAAGATGGCTCGATCCTGCTGCCAGAGCCACTTCAGCGCTACTACGGCCATCTCAAAATTAGCCGTCAGTAAGTACCTGCCAACTGTCGATTATTTTTCGATAGCTTAATTATTTACTTGCTGAAGGTATTATCAGGCTGTACTATCACCTCCCTTTCCCGTAATTGAGCCTGCATGAAGCAGTCTCCGGGCGAAAAACTAACAACAGGGCATCAGGGCAAATAATCTTATGATAGAAATGCAGGAACTCATCGAGCAATCGATGCGCGATTTTCGAGAAGGAAGTATCGTTAAGGGAAATATCCTCGAAATCCGACCACGCGAAGTACTGGTCGATATTGGCTACAAATCTGAAGGCGCAATCTCACGTTCGGAATTTGATGAGGACGAAGAAAAACTGCAAGTAGGCGACGAAGTCGAAGTCCTGCTTGAACGCCTGGAAAATGATGAGGGCATGGTCGTCCTATCTAAAGAGAAAGCAGCCCACAAGCAGAATTGGGACAAAATTATCAAAGTCTATGATGAAGGCGCTTTGATTATGGGTAAAGTCCGCTCAGTAGTAAAAGGCGGACTGACCGTTAACATTGGTGTGGAAGCGTTTCTTCCCGGTTCGCAAGTCGACATTATCCCGCCTCGGGATCTACAGGAATTTGTCGGCAAAACCTATGAATTTAAGATTGTAAAGGTCAACCACGATCGCAAAAACGTCGTTCTTAGCAGACGCGAAATCATCGAACAGGAGCGTGCTGAAAAACGCGCTCAATTCATGGAAAATGTCACCATTGGTAATAAAGTAAACGGGACTGTCAAAAATCTAACAGACTTTGGGGCATTCATCGATCTTGATGGCATGGATGGGTTGCTCCATATCACGGATATGAGTTGGACCCGATTGGCACACCCAAGCGAAATTCTGACCGTCGGCCAGGAACTGGAAGTAATCGTACTGGACATCAACCGCGATAAGGAACGTGTCTCACTCGGACTCAAACAAACACAGACCAATCCTTGGGAAAATATCGAAGATCGTTTCCCTGCCGGGCTCAGAGTCAAAGGCAAGATCACCAACCTGGTTCCATATGGCGCTTTTGTCGAAATTGAGGAAGGTGTGGAAGGATTAATTCATGTTTCAGAGCTGTCCTGGACCAAAAGGATCGCCCGGCCCTCGGATGTCCTCAAAGTCAACCAGGAAGTCGAAGCAGTCGTACTGGCGGTGAACAAGCAAGAGCAAAAAATTTCTCTAGGCGTACGCCAACTCGAACCAAATCCTTGGGATGAAATTGAAGCCCGCTTCCAGATCGGACAACAAGTCAGTGGCGAAATCAGAAACATGACCGCTTACGGGGCCTTCGTCGAGCTGGAGGAAGGGATTGATGGCATGATCCATGTATCAGATCTCAGTTGGACACGCAAAATTAATCACCCGAGTGAGGTGCTGAAAAAATCTGATCGTATCGAAGCCGTCGTGATCGATATCGATAAGGTCAATCAACGCATTAGCTTGGGCATTAAGCAGTTGGATGAAGATCCCTGGAAGGCGATTGACCGCAAGTATAAGATCGGCGATCTGGTGACCGGCAAGGTTACTAAACTGGCAAGCTTCGGTGCTTTCGTCCAGCTTCAGGATGATATCGACGGGCTGGTTCACATTTCACAGATCAGTGAAGAACATGTCGCCAAAGTAAAAGATGTGTTGAAGGTAGGCGACGCTGTAGAAGCCCGGGTCATTAAGATAGATCCGGGTGAGCGCCGCATCGGGCTTTCGATCAAAGCAGCTGAATACTCGGAAGAAGATATTAAGCGGGAAGCTGAAGCATTCGAGTCCTTGAAACCTGGTGAAGATCTGGTCGGCCTGGAACAGGCATTCCAGGTTGCACAGGAAGAATACCGCCCTGGTCAGGGCAAATAACACAGATTCGTTCTATTAGATTAAGCGCCACCTGCAGCTGCCGGTGGCGCTTATCTTTTACTGCCAGATAGACCGTCAGGCTGGAAGCGTAATTTTAGTGACTGTGGCTAGTGGACCACTTGCCGTGACGGTTAACTCACTGGCCGCCGGCAGCAGCCAGAAGTCACCGGCATGAAAGCTCCTCGATCCGCAAACTACTTCACCATCTATACAAAAATAAATTGCGAAGCTCTCACCAGCCCTATCCACCGAGCCATTGCCAAGAGTAATTCGATCAACTTGAAATAACGGGTCAGCAACCAGGGTATTTCCCTCTACTGATTGTAAAACTGGTTCATAATCTTCAAAATTAATGCTACGCAGCGACTGCTCGATGTGCAGTTCACGCGGCATGCCGTCCAGGCCGGTTCTGTTCCAGTCGAAAACACGATAAGTGGTATCGCTGTTTTGCTGGACTTCAAGAATGACATTGCCTGAACCAATCGCATGAATCCGACCGCTCGGGATAAAGATGGTATCTCCAGAAGATGTCGGTATGCGATGGATCAAATCTGCTGTTTGCCCAAGTTGAATTCCTCTTTCAAACTCTTGCCGGGTAACTCCCCGGCGCAAACCAGCAAAAATATCCGCATCATGATCAGCATGTAACACATGCCACACTTCTGTCTTTGGCACACCCCCAAGTTCGTTTGCCACACTGGCTGGAGGATGCACTTGAACAGACAATTTTTGACGTGCGTCCAGCAGTTTTATCAATAACGGAAACCTGCTTGACGAGTGATCGGCATAGGCATGCCCGAATACATCTTGCCGCTGCTCGTGCCAAAGCTCATGTAACGAACTCCCGCCTAACTCACCACTTTCAATTATGCTTTGTGCATCCTGACGGTCGACTATCTCCCACGATTCGCCAATCGGTACCGTTGCGGGCAATTGTTTGCCATATAGCTCAGCCAGCTTGCGCCCCCCCCAGACCCGCTCAAAAAATAACGGACGAAATACAAGAGGCTGACTGATTTTCATGGAACTACAATACACGCTCAACCCGCTCCTAGCAATGACCGCTTGAATAACTGGTAGTCTTCTAATTGGTCGATATCGTGCAACCATTTGTCGAGCACGTGACAGGCAAGCCCAGCTTGTTTGGCTTTCGCTTCGGTTGCTTCCCTGGTTTTATCGGTACTCCAGGGAATGTCAACCAATAGGTCATCCGGTAGCATATTCATGCCAAGCAGGTAGTAACCTCCGTCAAAAGTTGGGCCAAGCACCATCTCATGCGTCTCCAGAGCTTGGCTGGCCCGCTCAATGATGGCTGTGTCCACCCATGGGCAATCACTACCGATTACCATTACTTTCCGGCACCCTGAGTCCAGTTGCGCCCTGATCGCCGTGGCGAGTCGCTCCCCCAAATCACCGCAGCTTTGCTTTGTGTACTCAACTGGATAGGGAAATAACTGATGTAACCATGCCTTAACTTCAGGCAGGGCCTGTGGAGGTGAGTATGCCAGCACCACCTTGACCTGTATATTTGCAAGATTCTCGATGAGCTTCTCGACTATTTGACGGTATGCCAGTACCGCATTAGCCATCCCTATCTGTTGGCCTAACCTGGTCTTGACCTTGCCAACAACTGGTAGCTTAACAAAGATAACCAGACACTCCGAGTCAATGAGTAGTCTATCTTTATGCTCTTTCTTTGTTTCAGGTTGATTCATAATACTCAGTGTTTAAGCTGACATATTCGTCATGCCAGCAAGAAAAGCTCAGAAAAAAAAACAGACTGCTCCGGTAAGTGAAGCATTGGGCATAGCTCTACTGGGCTTGGGCACACTCTATTTTCTGGCACTGGTTTCTTACGATCCCAAAGATTTACCGAGCTGGATCTGGTTTAGCCACATTGCCCCGCAAAACGAACCAATTCACAATTTCATTGGTATCATTGGCGCCATCAGTGCCGGTGTTTCCTATTTTCTCATGGGTGCTGCATCCTACCTGCTGGCTACTGCACTGCTTGGATTTGGCGTGATAAAGCTACTGGTTATGTCAGCCAGTATCACCACCCGCATACCATGGATAATAGTTTTTATCATTACCGGTGCTTGCTTGTTGGAGTTGCAGGATTTTGCACTGCAAACATGGGAAAAGGACTTCAATATTCATGGTGCCGGTGGCTGGGTCGGTTTTTTCATATTCCGTAAGCTAACGGAACCGGTACTTGGCCTGGTAGGCAGCGGAATATTTCTAACTGCACTATACGCTGTCAGCCTGTTTCTAATGACCGGTCTGCACCCGGTGCAAATTGTTCAAAAAAGTCGCCAGTGGCTGCAGCAACAGCTGGCACAGAGAGAAAAAGAAAAGCATGCAAGAGCCGATCTGAAAGAAAAATTGGCTCTGGACCAGAAAAAACTGCTGCGCGAACAGCGAAAACTGGAAAAAGAATTGCGCCGGTCGAAGCCCAGCAAGGAATCACAGAAAAGTACCAGCCAGGAAAAAACACTTCCTGTACCAAAAATCTTTGACGCCAATACGCCGCGTCCAAGGTCAGAAAGTAATCGCAAGCCTGACAGTCAGACACAGTTAGACATAAGTACAAATGCAACTTTTGAAGGCTACCAGTTACCCGCTATTAGCTTGTTGCAGGATATCGACACAAAAAGCCGCCAGGCTGCAGACCCTGATGCCCTAAAAGCAGTCATGGAGGTTCTGGTAGAAACCCTGCAGCAATTTGGTATCCAGGTCAGTCCTGGCGACATAACCCGCGGCCCGTCAATAACCCGCTATGAGGTGTATCCTGATAAGGGCGTCCGAGTAGACAAAATTGTAACTCTAGAACGAGATCTGGCACTGGCAACTCGCGCCGAAAAATTGAATATTCTCGCCCCGGTTCCAGGTAAAGATACGGTCGGCATCGAGATCGCCAACAGTCAGAAGATCACCGTGACCTTACGCGAACTACTGGAGTCGGAAGATTGGGAATACACCAAGGCACAGATTCCTTTTGCACTGGGCAAAGATGTATACGGTCGAACAATTATTGCAGACCTCGCAAAAATGCCACACCTGCTGGTGGCCGGTACGACCGGATCCGGCAAAAGCGTATGTATCAACTCAATGGTTGCCAGTATGCTCTATCGCTTCTCACCAAACCAGTTACGCATGATCATGATCGATCCCAAAGTCGTTGAGCTTCAAATCTACAACCGCTTGCCTCATCTCGTAGTTCCCGTCGTGACCGACCCTAAAAAGGTCCTGTTGGCACTGCGCTGGGTAATCGATGAAATGGAAAAAAGATATCAGCTATTCGCTAAATCAGGCGTACGCAACATAGCAGGCTATAACGAGCTACAAAAAACGAACCAAAAAAATACTCGCCAACAAACGCCAGACCCGGCAGATCAAATCGCGAACCAACCTGCCGGCGAATCAAATGTAATCCAAACCAATAATAATCAGGCTGGAGAGCAAATGCCCGATAGCCAGCAGGACGACCTCCCAGAGCACCTGCCATATATCGTAGTAATTGTCGATGAACTTGCCGACCTGATGCAAACTGCCCCGGCGGACGTAGAATCAGCCATAGCCAGAATTACCCAGATGGCTAGGGCTGCAGGCATTCACATGATAATCGCTACTCAAACTCCAAGGCGCGATGTCATCACAGGCGTTATCAAAGCAAATGTTCCTTCACGTATTGCTTTTCAAGTAGCTTCCAAAATTGACAGCCGGGTTATCTTAGATGAAAACGGAGCGGAAAGACTACTCGGCCAGGGTGATATGCTTTATTTACCACCCGGAACCTCACGCCTGCTCCGCGCCCAAGGGGTTTTTGTCGCCGATTCAGAAATTTCAGATCTGGTAGACTTCGTCTCGCAACAGCATGAACCATCTTTTGAAGTTAATATCAAGGAACAGATGGAATCTAATATTCCCGACGAACCCGACATCAGCCCTCAGGACGAGCAGCTTATAACCAAAGCCATTGAAGTCTTACGTCAGGAAAAAGTCGCTTCTACTTCCATGCTCCAAAGAAGGCTGCGGCTGGGATACACACGCGCTGCAAGAATAGTCGATATCCTTGAACAGCGTGGAATCCTGGGCCCGGGTGACGGTTCTAAACCAAGAGAAATCCTGGTAGACCTTGACAGTTACGTAGCGGATCATTAGTGAACACCATTAACATAT
>CAZHRP010000105.1:0-8037 GCA_964535055.1 uncultured Chthoniobacteraceae bacterium | reverse complement strand
CGGTTGTTTTTTTGCCATGGCGATGATACCTGAGACCGCCGCCAGATTGAGTGCTATTGCCAGGTATAGCGCACCCGGATAAGCGTACAAGAACAGGAACTCGCAGCAGGCAAATAGCCCCCACCATAACCACTTACCAGAGCGCATGGCCTGATACAGACACAGTACTGCCAATGCGGAAAAGAGCATGAGCAGTGCGTAACCCCGAGCTTCGGACATGTAGCGTAAAAACCACGGATGAATTGCCAGCAGCCAGGCTGCGATAATTCCGGCCGTTGCGAATCCTGTTACACGCAGTACGGAAGCAACTGCAATCAATGCGAGTACCCCTGCTACTAACGACGGCAGCCGATAGGCAAACTCGTTAAAGTAGATCCCGCCCTGCCAACTCGTGACGTGCCAGGATTCCAGAGAAAAACGTGCGAGCAGGGTAAACAAAAAATGGTTATTCGGTCCGGCATACTCCCACAGATTTTCCCAGGCTTTATGGGGACGATAATACAAATCGCCAGTTTCATCGTCGGTCCGGTGCTCACCAAGCACACATTGACGCAGCGAATGCTCTTCGTCGCCCCATAAGCTCAGATCCATTCGCGGGTAGGTGAGGATGACTGCTGCCAGACAGGCCCCAAGTACCGCAGGATACCAAATAATATTAAAAACCGACCGGGTGCTGGCAGGTACGCTGTCTGTTTCCGATAGGTCAATGGTATTTGGGAGTACCAACCACCAGCGACTGGTAACCAGCAGGCCCAAGATGATAAAAACATTTATGACAGCTGCCCACCATAGCCCGATGATAACCCACTCCTCGCGTCTGAAGTCTTCTATAGGTTGTTGCCATATTTCCGGATCCCAGGGTTTTTCAGCGTCGATCAGAAAAATGACCAATGCCAAAAGTACCAGCCACAAGGTAAACCAGACTATTCTAGCGACTAGCCCGGCGCGTTGATTATTTTTTAGATAGGCAGGCAATAACCATTTGGATATCTGTTTTTGCCATGTCGGATCGGCAGTTTCCGATGAGTCTGGATTACCTTTGGCCATAGTCAAAATTCTTTGCCGCTATAGCGAAACACCTGGTAATGAAAGTCAGGCTCGATACCGTGAAAATCCCAAAGTTTACGAAAGTAATCTATATCGTCAAAGTAACGGAATGGCTCGGGCTCATCAAATCGGTTGAATGATTCGTAACCAAAAAAAACATACAATGGAACATTATTAGTGCGCGCCAGTGAGCAATACTGGCGAAGGTCATCGAGATTTTCAGCAAAACGAATATGCTTATAATAGGCATCCGGTTTACGACCACCAAGATTGTAGCCAACAGTCACCTGCGATTGCGGGTCGGGAGCGGCTAGTTCAGCCATCAGTCGTGCGACCTCGCGGTTAGGCGAGACCGGTCGTTCCAGTAGCATGCCGGTTCTTGGTGCCCACAACAGAGCAGCTGCAACAACCGCGAGCGTCAGGGTAACTGTCGATGCAAATGGCTGCCAGCGCACTGGTGTTAACAAGCCGATGCGGTCGATTGTCACACAACAATAAATGATCAGCGCCGGAAGCGCATAGATCACATAGCGGGTATAAAAGTAATGAGTATCAATATATGCGACACACAGAGCAAATGGAGCGGCCAGAACATAGACAATGTGAAACAGGGTAAAGCGTGGCTGCCGTTTGATGAGTATAAAAAGCCCACAAATTAACAGTGTCGATACGGTAAAGAAAATAAGGTAGATTTGTATCGGTGCCAAACTATCCAGAGTAGCAATTCCGAACCATTGGCGAGTCACGCCACCGTCCCAGGGCATACCACTTATAAGATTAGCTGCCAGTTGCCGGAAAAAATGTTCAGTCAGCATGGTATTCCCATGAATTTTATCAGCCCATTTGAGCAGCTGCGGGATCAGCGGGAAAAGCAGATAGCAGAGCATAATGCCGGAGGCAAAATTAGCTGTTAGTAGCCGGTATATGCAGGTGGTTCTCAAGTCAGGTTGACGATGTACCCAGAAAGATGATGCCAACGCCGCTACGAATAGCAGGAAGCTAAAAAATACTGCGTATGGAAAACTCCAGATCAAGGTCAGCTGGCAGCCGGCAAAAGCCAGCCAGTTTCGCCAGCGCAAGCTCTGCATGGCTGTCATCAATTGCATGACCGACAGCATCGAGAACAATACTACAAAGCTGAAAGCGCGACCATCAATTCCGTACTGGATGTGCCAAGGATGCAACGCCAACAAAAATGCTCCGGCAACACCAGCTCTGGCAAACCCCAGTTGCCGGAGAAACAGGGCGATTACAACTATGGAACCGAGGGCAGCCAGCAAGGCGGGCAACCGAAAAGCCAATTCGTTAAATTCATCTTCATTAGCACCCGACAGTCTTTGCCAGAGATGGGTCGTTGCCTTGGCCGAAACACTGAAAGCAATATGGTTTGTAGGTTTCTGGTAGTAAAAGAAAGCACGTTTCCAACTTCGTTCATCCCACTCGAGTTGTTCCGGGTTTTCATCGCTTTGATCCCATTGTCCGAGAACCACCCTTTGTAAGGTCCAGGTTTCATCCCACCAGAGCGACTTGGAGGCTAGCGGCAGACGCAGCACGCCCGCCACGCACACCGCAACTATTACTAATAGCCAGAATGTCCTGAGTGGAATATCACTCTCTACAGCAGGCTTGAGTTGAGTTCTGGTAAGAAGAGGGAGCGGTCTGGCCCACCACGGTGCCAGAAAATACGCAGCCAGCGCAACTGCTGCGGTCACGATTGAGGCAGCAAAAAAGCCTAGTGCTACATCCTGTTCAATAGTCAGGTTTTTACCGGCGTCCAGTCGCTTCTGGATTCCTAATTCCCAGGGTTTGTCTGTATCGATCAGGTAAACTGTGCAACATAGAAATAGCAGTAAACAAAGCCCTTGAGCAATGTGAACACTGCGCAGGGCAGGATCCTCCAGCCGATGAAAAATTTTGTGTAATACTGTATTAATAATAAGCACGAGAGATTCCGTGGATGTAACCTATTATGTCTTAGTGGTTGGGTGAGCAGCCAGCAAATTTCGATAATGCCCGGTCAGGTGACGGCCAACCATCTTGAGCACGTTCAAGCCGTACGGAATCGGATCGAGGCTGGAAGTCTCATCATCATAGCGGGTCGGTATTGGCAACTCCACCGCACGGTGACCTAGAATGTGTGCGCATAACATCAGTTCGGCATCTATATTGAAGTTGTTCTGCAATTTATCATACGGGATCTGGCGTAGTAGCTCAGCAGAGTAAATCATGTAACCGCTGTGAAATTCGGCATAATTAGTTCCAAACGCGAGGTTTTCGATAGTGGTCAGGGCTTTGTTGGGAATGTAGCGAAATAGTGGCATGCCGCCCTCACGGGCACCACCACCAATCATCCGTGACCCTTGTACCAGCAGAGCCTCGCTGCGTTCAATTGGCGCGATAAGTTCCAGCACTTTTTCGGGTGCGTACTGGCCGTCAGCATGAACTATCGCACAAACTTCACATCCTTCGCCCAGTGCACGGTTAAATCCAGTTTTGACACCGGCGCCATAACCGCGATTCGGGTTATGATGTTCTACCAGTAAATTCGGCCACTGCTGCTTGAGTTCCTCTGCCACATCGCCGGTACGATCCGGGCTGCCGTCATTGATGATTATTGCGATGCCATCCTCCCAGTATAGTTCAGGAATACGGTCGAGTACGCTGGGAAGCGTGTGTTCAGCTTTGTAGGATGGTATAATAACGGCCTTTTTCATAATGATTGGCCATCAGGGATAGCTGCCAGACTATGCAAGGTCAAGCACCTGCGTGATTGCTTTCAACTACCCGGGCAAGATAGCCCAACCCGAAAGCAGGCTTTAGAGAGCTCAGGACACTTCGCTCGCGAGCTTGTGAGATTGCAACCAGGCTAATGCCTGTGCTTTGTCTCTGAAGACCTGGCTCAGCTCTGGCGATAGCTCGGCGATCGAACTATATAAACGTAGCATGCCATAATGGATATCATCGGGCGCATAGGACACGCATACCATACTCGTGTCGTGTTTGATTAAATGAGCTTTAATTAAGTCGCATAACTGCCTAAACGCATTGCAGCTTACATGCTTGAGATCAGCGGCACTAAAGTCGGCGAATTCATTGAGTCCCGGCTTCCAGTGTGGACTTTGCAGGAACGCACGATACGCAGTTACGATTTCATCATCACTGATTTCCCCTGACCAGCGCGAAACGAAATATCCCTCATCGCAGTTCACTGAAATATCAATTGGCATGCTCAGATTTAGAATACTAACTTAATTTAGCGCATTTATGCATAAATGTCACTCATGTATCATCGTGCTGTTTGGAAATACTCTGATAACATCTTAATCAGAGTGAGTCAGCCGTTGACTTGATCAAGCGTTTCAATCTTATGAGGAACTATAAACAGCATGTCGTCTGGCTATTTGATAGTATGGCTCAATTGGTAGTGAGTGGCGGCAGCGAGAACAAAGATCCACAGACAAACTGAGCTTGTATATTATGGGTTAGTTTTGGCTGCAACTCCGGTCGATTGGCGAATTTCGTGGATCAGCCTGGCAATGGCGAGGGACTCTGCAGCATTGCTTTTGGGTTCCTGCCCACCTTGCAGATAATCGACGATAGCTTTCATTTGTACTTCGAGGGTCGATAAGTGGCCAACTTTGAATTCCTCAACTTCGTAGACCAGTTGATCAGGTTTCCCGCGGACAAAACTCAAGGTGCTGGCATCTGGACTCAGCTCCATGACTCCATTATCGCAATGAACCCTGACTTCACGACGCCTGCTTGAGTATCGGGTCGAAACTTCAGCCAGGCATTTGACTCCACTTGGTGCTTCCAGGCAGGCGGTAACCCCAACCGGTTTGCGGGCGCAGGTTTCCGCAATTGCGGAGCGCAAAGATGGAAGTTCTCCCAACAACTCCAGAATTATCGAAAGGTCGTGCGGCAAGAGGGTCCATATGGCATCACCTTCATTACCCGGGCTGGTCCAGTTAGCACGAGTGGTGCGGATCCATCTGGCTTTACCCAACAGCTTTTCATCCAAAGCGCGTGCCATTTTTCGCACCGCTGCGTGATACCTCCAGGCGTGCAACTCAAAGATTCGTCTATTGTTTGATCCGAGCAGTTGCTCAGTTTCATTCAAGTCCAGTGACACCGGTTTTTCTATGAATATCGGAACATCCTTATCAAGCAGGCTGGTTGCTATCTGATAATGGGTTCTTACCGGAGTAGCTATCAGGTAACCGTCAACCCGCGGCAGCTTATCTACCGCATCACAGACTTCGTTGGCGTTGGCGGCCTTAGCAAGATCTCTGGCCGTTTCGGACGGATCAGCAACGTAAACTTCGGCGCCGGCTTGCACCAATTCCTGCAGTAAATTCTGCCCCCACCTGCCACATCCTATTAATCCTATTAGCGCCATGAACCATTGCTTCCCAGTTAATAATTTTGCAGCCCCATCTTATAGTTCCTAAACAGAAATTTGGCAATTACTAACTGAGCATACAGGCAACCTCCGGCTAATAATCCGCAGCCAATGCGTATGCCGCAGGATAACTAGGCCGACTGGGACTCGAACCCAGAACCAACGACTTAAGAGGACGCTGCTCTACCGATTGAGCTATCGACCCTAATAATGTCTACTATTACGAAATCGTCACTTTCAGGCAACTGGAAAAGTTACCGCCGCATCCAATGCTATGTGTTGAGAAGACTTGTAGTAACGCGTGTGAATCGGATTGTTGCTATTTATTTTTAGATTGGTGAGTCTCCGTGGCAGAAGAATTTAAAGCTTATCTCCCAAGAGCAACGAAGTAGCTAAACAATTTCCACAAGCCGGGTGGGGGAGATCAGTCCAGCCTCAAGGTCTGTTGGCTCCACCGTCGAGCTCGGCAGGCCAGACTGACAAGTCATCCGGCGGGTCATAGCTTTCGCGCAGCCGGTTTAGCTCGCGGCAAGCGTGCCCAGGCTGCCGCTTCTTCACCCATAGTTTCAGCAAGGTGCCGGTAATCTTCTTCCGGGTATTTAGGATCATTCATGGTAGTGCAGCTTCACGTGCAGGTGCAATTAAGCGTAGTTCGTCAATAGAAATATCCAGCCGCAAGGCCGCCGCTGCAAGTCCTTCTGCATAGACTTGATCTTTTGATCTCAGCCAGTAGATCAGGGCGTCACGGTAATTATGTATAACAGCCGAGCATTCCAGGCTTTGTTTTTGCATGCTCAATGGCTAAGATATGCGGGATGAATAATTTTGCTGAGGCAGCTGCCTGTTACGCCGAACTTGATGTAAATGTAGACAATGCCCTTACCACTTTGCAGCAGATCCCAATTTCCCTGCATTGCTGGCAAGGCGATGATGTGGGAGGATTCGAGAACCCCGGTGCTGAGTTGGGTAGTGGGTTGGCGGTGACCGGCAATTACCCGGGCAAAGCACGAACGATCGACGAACTCCGCCAGGACATCGAAAAGGCAATAAGCCTGATCCCCGGTAAACACCGGGTAAATTTGCATGCGATTTACGGCGACTTTTCAGTCGGCAAAGCCGACCGGGATGCGATCGGAGTCGAGCATTTCCAAAGTTGGATCGATTGGTGCCAGGCTAACGGGTTAGGCATGGACTTTAATCCGACTTGTTTTGGCCACCCCAAGGCGGCTGACGGCTTCACCCTCTCGCATTCAGATTCAGGGGTTAGGGATTTCTGGATCGAACATTGTCGACGGTGTCGCGAAATTAGTGCTGCTGCCGGTCAGCAACTTGGCTCTCCCTGCGTGACCAATGTCTGGATTCCGGATGGCATGAAAGACAGCCCGGCGGAACGCAAAAGCTACCGCCAGCGACTGAGAGCAAGCCTGGATGCTATCTTTAGTGAACAATTGAATCCGGCTCACCATCTGGATGCTGTGGAGAGCAAGCTGTTCGGGATCGGCTCAGAGAGCTTCGTCGTAGGATCGCATGAATTCTATTTCGGCTATGCGGTTAAGAACCAACTGCTATATTGCCTCGATGCCGGGCATTTCCACCCGACCGAGGGGATTGCGGATAAGATTTCATCGGTGCTGGAATTTGTTCCCGAGATCCTCTTGCATGTCAGCCGCGGAGTGCGCTGGGATAGTGACCATGTGGTGATCCTCGATGACCCGACAAAAGCAATCTTTCAGGAGTTGGTGCGTGGAGATTTTCTTGCGCTTACCCACATCGGGCTGGATTTTTTCGACGCCAGTATCAACCGAATTGCCGCCTGGTGCATCGGCGTCCGCTCAGCTCAAAAAGCACTGTTGCTGGCTCTGCTCAGTCCGAACCGCCTGCTGCGACAAATGGAGGAATCGGGTGATTACACCGGCAGGCTGGCCTTGATGGAAGATGCCAGGATGCTGCCAGCAGGTGCGGTATGGGCGGAGTTCTGTCGCAGAAATAATTGCCCGGAGGACATCGAATGGCTGGCAGAAGTGCGGCGCTACGAAAACGAAGTGCTTAGCAGTCGTTAACTGGGCTCGCCAACTGTTGCTGCCAGAAAGAGTTTCCAACCTGTTCTTATTGCTGTCTCCCGTAAATATGGGATGGTGGGAAGTTATGAAAACAACCTTGGATATTCCGGATTCGATCTTTCGCCAAGCAAAATCCCGTGCTGCCCTGCGTGGATTTGCAGCCCTGGAAGACCTTCATCAGGAAACTCGCAAAGTGCCCGTATCGCCGAGACATTTGAGGCTCTTCAAAGTACTCTTAAATTAGCATTTATGACTCATTTACTCTGAAAATTCTTCCTGCAATATGTGCCTATTCTGCAATATGTGCGCTGTCTGGGTACACCATGACAGGATTTCCGCACACTCAAGAATTCATTCACTAACTAGCAAAAACTTCTTGTTGTAGCCGTATTCTTCAAATAGGCGGCAACCGTAGCTCACAACCCAAGTCTGAACCTGATAGGCGTTAGTCGTAAATGTCTTTGCGGTGTCCAGCTCTAACCCGGATCAATCACAAACTTCGTAGCGAGACGCAGCGTGAGGTGCTTG
>CAZHRP010000104.1:0-8083 GCA_964535055.1 uncultured Chthoniobacteraceae bacterium | reverse complement strand
TACCCAGCCTCCAAAACGTCCCAAATCCACCTTATCTTAGCGCCATTCGGGTCAGGGTATCAGGGTATTTGGGGTCGGACCTTCATAGATTACTGCAAATCAATTTGTTAATTTCCACAAATGAGCGTTTTGTCTGTTTAAACGGGCATTTTTGACCCCAGAATGTGGGCTATAAGGATCGGGCTGCTCTCTGAGAACGGTATGGCCGTTTGTTTCTGAACAGGTGCGATGGGTGGCACGGAGCCCGAGCCGCTCTTTGACTTTTTCGCTAAAGCTCTGGCTTCCGACCGCGAGACCTTCACTCCACTCCGGTTGACGAAATCCTCTTTTAGCATGGTATTTAGACAAGGCTTCTTCAACCCATTGTTGTTGTGCAGTGGCCAGCCCGCAAACACCGCCCAGTTCGAGTAATTGCGCGGTCCGAGTGGTATCGATGAGTCGGTAACGTGAACGCCCGTTTTGAATCTCCTGATATCCGCACCACAACCATTCGCGTGGATGACTAACCACTCCCGCCCGCACCATGTTCATGTCGATGTAGGCCATGCAGCGGGCCAAGTGTTTACCGGATTCAATTGCTGTGGCATGGTAACGATCCTCCCAAAATCCACCACTTCTGTCTTTGCGCTGATTGTATTCCTGCGCCGTCCGCCCTGCTAACAATTGCATCGATTCTGCAATTACTGATTTCTCTAAACCATCCTCAACTAACAGGTGAATATGATTGGATGTGCACATAAAGTTCAGAATGGTCAGATCAAATCGCTTCCGTGATTCAAACAGCCAGTGCATCCAACGCCGCCGGTCGCGCCCAAACTTCAACAGAAACTCCCGCTTATGGCATCGATGGGTGATGTGCCAGACCATTCCAGGAACATAATAGCGGTTCGCTCGTGGCATAGATTCCCATTCTTGCTTTAGACAGCGGTTTTTGCAGCCAAAAATTGCCTTCTAAGCCCAAAAATCATGGATTTCTTTCCGCAAGTAGTTAACTAAAAATAACTTATTCTGGTCCGACCCTTGCTGACTTGCCGATTAATTAAGGGTAGAGCTGCAGGTCGGGGTTGGTTAATGCCCGTGTGTTCGCCTGTGGGTCGTTGTAATTCCAGTAGTCGATTTTAAGGCTACGCTCGAGGGTGAACGTGCCGCCGTCGGCACGTCGCCATTCCATAAGCAGGTGCGGAAACTCATTAGCCAGGGTAAAGGTATCTTTGCCGGCAGCATGGGTAACGATGACCTCGATCGAGTTGGTTGAGTCTTCGGTGTAGATATTGACCCAGGCGGCATCGAATTGGATATCATCCTGTTTGGAGTTGATGATGGACTTGGCCAGCGGAATGGTAAACGAGTCGGGGCCATTTTCAAAATCTATCATGCGTACGCGGACTGGCAGCTCATCATAAAAAACAGCATCGTCCGGAGTATTAAGGGTGGTATTGCCTGCGACCATACCCTGCCAGTAGGTATCCCATGAGTAGATCATATTTTCCCCGGCTCGCTCGAGATTCTTAAATGAATTGCCACAACTGTCGTTGCTGGTCAGAGATGCTTTCAGTAGCTGACCGTCGGCGACTTTCCAGAAATTGGAGTGCATTTGCTGGTAGACGTAGATACCGGTAGGGATATCGAGGATTTGGTTGAGCTTGAGGACCGGGTAGGCACCTTCCTGTTGCCAGTTGTCTGCCTTGACTAGAGCTTCGGGGGCAAAGTTTTCGCGGACGATGATATGGGTGACACTGTTGACGTTACGAACCTGCCCGTAACGGCTGATGGTGCCGCTGTATGTGTTGAACTCCGCTTTACCGTCAGTCCAGTATGACGACTGCATCCAGTCGAGCTGGAATGGTGACTCAGCTCGCAAGGCGAGAGTTGAGTACAGTGCGAATGTAAGTCCTAAAAATGCAGCTTTTCTTATCATACGACAGTGTAGCGCAGGATTTGCAAATTGCTATGGCCGGTAAACACCGCCTTGAATTTGCCCGGATTGTTTGTAATTGCTATAAGCGAGCACAGCCAGGAATATGGCCATGATCCAGAAGCCATAAACCAGAGCTAAAACTGCCAGCAAGCCGGCGCAGACTGCGCCGATAATTGCTGTTGTTTTCAACTTGCCTGGCCCCAGCACATCGCGCATTACCTGGCCACCATCCATCGGCATGACGGGCAGCAGGTTAAAGAAGCTCCAAAAAATATTAACATACAGCAAACTACCGAGTGCATAGCGGGCCAACTGTTCACCGGAGTTGATCAGGGGTGCTATTACCAGCACCAAGCCACCAAGCAGGAAGCCTGCTCCAGGGCCGGCCAGGCTAAGCATGATCGACTGGTCGCGTCGGGCCTTCAGTCCCGGTAGTATTGTCAGTCCGCCCAGGCCGTGGAGCAGGATTGACGGCTTGGCATCCAGGCGGCGGCCGACCAGAGCATGCCCTAATTCATGGACCATGATGGATACAAAAACGACCGCGGTCCAAACGGCAATTTGCATCCAGTCCATTGAGCTACGTGCTCCAAAACCGCCACCCAAAATCACGCAGGTGACCCAAAACAGCCAATGGATCTGTACCGGAAAGCCAAAAATGTTAAAGTGTAGCATAGCAGATTGAGGTGAACGTCGGTTTGGATTGCTGGATTAATTAATTTAAAGACGATTCGGAAACGTGTCTCAATCGTGTCGTCTGGTTGATCGCTTTAAACAGACTGGTAGGTGTTTAAAGGGTATTTCTATTGGATTAAACGTTCCAGCGTCGGATCGGGATCAGCGCCAAGCTGGGTAGCCATATCGTAGTGCTTACGGGCCATTTCCTGGGCTGGCGGTTGTGAGACTGCATAAATCACAGCGAGGTTGAAGTGGGCATCAGCGTAATTAGGATTGATTGCAATGGCTGCCTGCAGTTCTTTTTCGGCCGCTTCCTGCCAGCCTTTTTGGCTGGCGGTAATTCCGAGGTAGTTATGCGCGATTGCATTTTTTGGATCGATAGCAATGGCTTTCGTCAACACATCGATAGCGTCGTCGTATCGCCCCTGCTGGTAATAGACAATGCCCAAGGTACTCATGGAAAAAGAATCTTCCGGATCAATAGCGATGGCTTTTTTGAAAGAAGCTTCTGCCGAATTGAGCCGACCGGAACGATACTGGGTGACTCCGAGGTTGGACAGCGCATAGAGGTTATTGGGTGCCTGCAAGAGGATTTCATTGTAAAGTTCAGCTGCTTCGCGGTACTGCCCACGGTCGAAAAACTCACGTGCTTCGCGAGCGGTGGCCTGGAGTTCTTCCGGCACGGAGGGCTGTTGGACCACATCTTCAGCTTGCTCGTCATCCTTTACGACTGCCGCTTCCAGTTCGACTGGATCCTGGCTTCCCGCACTCTCTGGCTGCTCATCTTTGACCGTCGAAACAGCGATCGTCACGCTGGACTCAGTAGTTGCCGGAAGAGTTTCATCAGCTACAGGCAGCGGTGGTTCAGTTGTGTCGCTGCTCTCCGATATAGTCACATCACCGGAACGTAGTAAGGCCAGCTCTTCGGCGCTCAGTTGCATGACTGGCTGGCCAAGTAGATCAAGTTGTTCCACCAGTAGCTCGGATTCAACTTCCATTCGCTGCAGTTCTTCCAATACGAGTGACTTGGCTTGTTGCCGACGAGCTTGAGCCTGCATTTCGCGTTTGATGATTTGTTTGAGAATCTGGTTTTCTGCCACCAGGCGGTCCTGTTCGGCGGGATCCAAGTCGGCAGTTTGCAGTTCTGCCAATTCTGCACTCACCCGGTTGAGCTCACTTTGCAGTTCGGCATTGGCGACCTGATAACTTTCCTGCTGCCCTTGCGCCATGGCCAATTGTTCCCGCAGATCTCCTACCTGATCGCGCAGGGCCAGGAGTTCATCAGACTCGGGGTTATCCTGCAACTTGCGGATGCGCTCTTCGGCGCTCTCGAGTTCTTGCATGAGTTTGGCATTTTCGGCCAGCAGTCGTTCTGACTCCTCGCGGGACTCGGTGGCCCTGGTGACTTCTGCCAGTGCGGCATCACGCTCGGCTATGATTGCTTCACGCTCGATGTTGATGCGTGCAGCGATCGCCTGTTGCCTTGAGATCTGGGTGTTGAGGTCGATGTTCTCATCCTGTGCCAAGTCGCGTTCTGCTTTGACCAAATCCAGTTCCTGATTGAGGCGCGAAATTTCTTCCTGCAACTGTTCCTGAGCAGGTGATTGAGTAATCGCCGACTTCAACGTCTCTTTAAGGTTTTCCACTTCGGACTTGAGTTCAGTCTGGCTTAGCTGTGATTGATCCAGCTTGCGTAGCGCTTCTTTCAGTTCGGCGTCGGTTGCTTGTAGCTGCTTGGCCAGTTGGGTTCTTTCTTCTTCGAACCTGCGTGCTCGCTGACGGGCGGTATTCAGCTCAGTTTCCAACTGTCTGATGCGATTGCGAATTTCACGGGTGGCGTCGTTGAGAACATCACCGGTACTTTTACCAAGCGTCGGGTCGTAGGGCGAAATATTGCTGGGGTCGATGGTCAGCGAAGGTTCGCTAGGGTCAGTTTCCCCACTGGGCAGCGGGAAATCACCTTCGTCAGTTGTTGTGCCGGGAAGCGCAACTTCGGCTGCCTCAATGGCTTCCGGTCCCAGCTCCTGGGTTAGTCTGGCTATTCCTTCGCTGGTTTTGCGCATTCGGTATTTGAGCACGTGTGGTTGCCAGTCCGGACTGTTACGTGAGATATCGTCGAGCAACTCTGCCGCTACCTTATATTTGCGCAGTGCTTCCAGCAGCTTACCCTGGTCTTCGAGCCGGTCGCCAGCCTGTACGGACATGTATGCTTTCAGGAACTTGTCTGATGGGTCTGCGTAAGTGATTTCCGGAGTTAGTGAAACCACGGCAATAATCAGCACGAATGTGCAGCGTGCCAAACTAACAGCAGCAGAACGCAGTGATTGGTAGGATTGGGTGCTAATCATGGATAATTACTTTATCTATAAAAGATGGCTTTTATCTGTGCAACCGCAACAGGAAAGAAGTTTGTACCAGACGGATAGTGATGTTAAGCATGCTGATGCGCAAAGTTATTCTTGCCAGCAGCAACCGGCATAAGCTGCGTGAAGTGGCTGAGATTATTCCGGCTGGGTTACAATTAGCTTGTCTGGCCGACTTGGACGATTGGCAGCCACCGGAAGAAACAGGTGTTAGCTTTGCCGAGAATGCTGCGCTCAAAGCGCTGGCTGCCTCCAAGCAATTCAGCGGGTTGATTGTTGCCGACGACTCCGGGCTGGAAGTCGACGTGCTGGACGGGGCACCCGGAGTCAGGTCGGCCCGTTATGCTGGTGATACAGCAAATGATGAGGCAAACCGTCGGCATCTTATGGCAGAGTTGCAGCGGTTGGGGGCAGTACTGCCGGCAGCAAGGTTTCGCTGCGTAATTGCTGTAGCATGCGATGGTCGACAACTAGGGGAGTTCCAGGGGGTGGTGGAGGGTACGATTTGCGAATTGGAGCGTGGCGAACATGGCTTTGGATATGATTCACTATTTATTCCTGATGGCTATTCAATGACCTTTGCGGAAATGCCTTCTGCGCAAAAAAATTCCCTGAGTCATCGCGGGCGTGCATTGGCCGCACTGGCAGATTCCGGTCTACTGAGCCTCTAATTGCCGGGCAATATCCATGGCGGCGGGTGCACTTAACTACTTATATTACCGCATCTGGGGGGGCAAAAGCTGAGGCCGAGCCCGTTTGAGTGCCGGCTTTATTGAGTTCATCGATGAGTTGGCGCAAACGCCCAAAGTTATGACGTTTCGGATGGAGTACTATTCTTTTCAGTGATGCCAGTTCCGATTCATTTTTTTCTTCCGGCAGCGCATCGGATTGCTCAATCCGTTCGCGCTCGAGAACATCTGCAAATTTCAGGTTGAGATTTTGGAGTGACTGCTGGTCTAGGGGACGGGCAATCCGGATGACCATTTTTTCCCCAATCCAGCGATACGAGTGGTAGTTGGAGTAGAATTGGAGCACTTCAGCAACAGCTTCTTCGGTATCTTCGGTAATCTTGAACAAATGGAAATCGTCCTCGGAAATCAGGTTATATTTCAGAAGAAATTCCTCGAGGAAATGCATCCAACTGCTCCAGTAGTGGCCTTGTGGTTTATCGACGAAGACGAGGGGCATAATGCGGGCCTTGCCAGTTTGCATAAGAGTCAAAGTTTCAAACCCTTCATCCATGGTGCCGAAGCCGCCCGGGAAGAGTGCGATGGCATGTGTTTCCTTCAGGAAATTTAACTTTCGTGTAAAAAAATAATTAAAGTTAATTAGTTTGGGGTCACCCAGGATCGTTTCATTGGCCTGTTGTTCGAATGGCAGACGGATATTCAGGCCAAAGCTATGTTCGCGACCGGCGCCTTTTTGTGCGGCGCCCATGATGCCGTCACCGCCACCGGTAATGATCATGAATTGTTCTTCGCGCATCCGCCTAGAGAAAGTTTCTGCGGCAATGTACTCGGGTTCGCCGGGAGCGGTTCTGGCCGACCCGAAGACCGCAATTTTGCGCACCGAAGCATAATTGCGGAAGACTTTGGAGGCATAGCGCATTTCTTTCAACGAGCGGTTGAACAACTTCATGTCGGCCACCGGGGTGCCATCGCGCGCCAGTTTCAAAGCAGTTACCACCATTTCCTCCAGCAGGTTGGAATTGGCTGCCGCGCCACTGCCCTCAACTAATTGGCGGACTAATGCGTCCAACTGCGGATCGCCGGTGCTGCCACGATGATAATTTTTATGTTCGCTCATAGGACTAATTATTTTTTGAGCTGCCTGCGCAGCAGGTAAATGCCAAGTCCAATGAATAAGACATTGGGAACCCAGACCAGGATTTCAGGGTAGGCGGCAGGGTTATTACGCAAGAAGTCAGCGATGATAATGAACAGGAAATAAATAAATGCGATGCCCAGGCTGATGGCAAAACCAATGGAAGTTTCCCGCCGTTGGGCGGTGATCCCCAGCGGTACTGCGACCAATGCGAATGCAATGCATGCGACAGAAAATGAAAAACGTTTGCTGAGTTCGGTGCGCGCGGCTGTTTCGCTGGCCGCGTCGGTGGATTGGTGCAGATCCTGGCGCAACTCGGCGAGGGTCATCGAGCCCAGTCCTTTTTCGGTGCGGCTTTTTTCAAAAATGTCGGCCAGTGATATGGCGGTGACTCCTTCGTCCAGAGTGATCCCCTGGTTGATGGCCGCAAATTTATGTGGTTCTTCCTCGTTGCGTTGCTCATAGCGCGCGTCAAATAAGCGCAGTCTGATCTCCCTGATTTCCTCCGGTGTAGAACCACTGCCGCCAGTCTCAATCAATCCTTTCCGGGCGCGGATCAGGCGCATGATGATATTTTCTTCATTCAGTTCGAAGATCATGATGTCGCTCAGTTCCATGCCATCGCGCTGGCCGACATAAATTTTTTTGCCGGGAAATTCATTAATGATACGGTCGGTACTGAACAATGCTATCGGGTTGCTGGTGGCGATCTTTACCAGGCTGTTTTTCATCCGCATTTGTGCGCGCGGGGCGACCTCGACATTGATCCAGAGGCAGATCAGGCTGCAGACAAAGGCGAATAAAATGACCGGCAGGGCAATCCGGCCGACACCGACCCCGCAGGCGCGCATGGCGGTCAGTTCATTTTCCGCAGAGAGTCTGCCAAAGACCAGCAGGATAGAGGTGAGCACGCCCCAGGGGATTGTAAAACTCAATGAGAACGGCAGCACGTAGCCGATGAAACTGAGAATAAATTCCATTGGCACATCGTGGTTGACCAGCAGGTCGAGTACGCGCCGGAAGATGTTACCCAGCACCAGTACCAGGCTAAGAACACCCACCGCAAAAAGCGAGGTGATCAAAACCATCGAACCGACATATCTGTCCAGAATCTTCATAATTACCAACCAGCATGATGATTACCCTGAACGAATTCATTGCAAGCACATCCTGAAAATAAAAGACTATAGCAGGCAGTAATATTTTGTGCGTGCAATCTTTAGTTTGGCAGGCATTGTTGGCTGGTATGAATAATCCAATTAAAGTGGCGGTGACCGGTGCGGCTGGTCAGATCGGATAT
>CAZHRP010000103.1:0-8103 GCA_964535055.1 uncultured Chthoniobacteraceae bacterium | reverse complement strand
CAAGCACCTCACGCTGCGTCTCGCTACGAAGTTTGTGATTGATCCGGGCTAGTCGCTGCACATCTCGACTGCTTTGAATGGCAGCCAGTAATCAGCATGATCGTAGCAGATAAACAAGTTTTTGCTGCCGGCGGCTTGAGCTTTTAATTCCTCCCAGCTGACCGGACCATGGGACTTGCCACCGTCGGCATAATGCCACTCCGCAGCATCCGGATCATTAGCAGCTTTGCTGCCCCATTCGATAGCCATCCTGGCAGCGGCATCAAGTTCCTTGTCATCGATTTTGGAATCCTCGTTGAAGTCGAATGAGACCAGCAGGCTGCGGTTATCGGCCAGCCACTTGCGTACTTCTGTGCGATTTCCTTCAGTTATTTGGGCTTTTTTTTTGAGCTGTTCGGCCAGAGCCTTGAGGGCCTCCGGGTCGCTGCTGCCCTCTTCGATGACGCTGCCGAGATAATCCGGCATTTTGATGCCAACATTTTTGGTCAAGTCGTGGAGTGGTGGCAGGGCTCCGACCAGTCCTGAAACAAAATCCGCGGTAGAGCCTTTGCCGTCTTTGTCTTTGCCACCTTCCCAGACTGTGACGGAGTCGATCTTGAGATTGGCGATTGCTTTGACCTGCTCGGCGACCAGATCCGGCAATTGTTCGGTGACCAGCATCAGGGCAGCCTGTTCGGCATTGCCACCGCAGGCTTTGACGATGCTTTGGAAGCCATCCGCCTTGCGTGTCAGGATTTCCATCAGGCCACGAGCTTCTGCCTCCATCAGCGAGTACTTACCATCAGCCTCACCCTTACGGACGCGGCGTTCTTTTTCGGCTTCCGCTTCGGCCAGCGTCTCGATCCGTTTTTTCTCGATTTCAGCCGGCACTACAATATTGGCGTACTGGGTAGCTTCCTCACGTTTGGCACGTTCCTGCTCGGCCAATTGCTCGGCAGTGTAAGACTCCTGCAAGGCCTGCGCGGATTTGACCTTCTCTGCGGCTGAGGCCGAGCGCTCAGCTTCAGCTTCCTGGGAGCGGCGGGAGGAATTGGACTGGGCGATCTCGACGGACGACAAGTTCTCACCTTCGGTGGCCCGGGCATTGGCTTCGGCGACCTGGATACGCTGGTCACGCTGGGCCTCGGCAGAACCAATGTCACCATCGCGTTCCTGCTGGGCAACTTTGATCTTGGCTTCGTTAATCGCGCGTGCGGCTGCTTCTTTACCCAGCGCATCGATGTAACCGCTTTCGTCGGTAATGTCCTGGATGTTAACGTTGATCAGGCGCAGGCCGACTTTCTTCAGTTCCACTTCGACACCGGTCGAGATGTTGGCGATCAGCTTATCGCGGTCGGCATTGATTTCCTCGATCGGCATGGTCGCAATGACCACGCGCATCTGACCGAAGATGATGTCGCGCGAGAGGTCACGAACTTCATTCATGCTCAGGCCCAGCAGGCGTTCGGCGGCATTCTCCATCACGCCGGGTTCCGTACTGATGCCAACCATGAACGTGGACGGTGTATTCACTCGAATATTTTGCTGCGACAGGGCACCCTCGAGCTTGATGTCGATCGGGATCGGGGTCAGGTCGAGGAACTGATAATCCTGGATGACCGGCCAAATGAAGGACGCGCCGCCATGGTAGCATTTGGCGGAGACTCCCTTACCGCCAACCTTACCATAGACAACCAGGATCCGGTCGGACGGACAACGTTTATAGCGGCTGGCGAAAATCGCAACAACGATAAAGAATAGGAGTATGGCGCCTACGATGAGGATCAGGATCGGGACTATTGATTCCATGGGAGTTGGGTTGGGTAAGTTGTTTGAGGTTGATGTTTAAAGTGGAGCGACTTCGAGTGTGGTCTGATCGATGGTCGAGGTCACGGTAATTTTTGTTCCCGGACGCAAAATTTCTGCATGGGCGGTCATGGCAGCCACAGTTTTCAGGCGGCCCTGGACCATTACCTCGACCTGGCCGGAGCCCTGGCGGGCAGCCGGTACTGTAACATACACGGTTCCGGTCTGGCCGATGGCATTATTATAATCTAAGGAGCCGCTGGCACGTAGCGAAAACAAAGTACGCATCAGCAGGTAAATGCCACCGAGAAACAGCACCCCGATCAGCAGCGCTACCATGATCGACGGGAATATGCCAAGTCCGTTCTCGATGCAGATCACGCCGGTCCAGCCAAAGCCAAAGAAAAACCCGGTGACGGTGCGGATCGATAAGACGCCGAGCCCATCCGGGTGGTCGGCGAAATCGTCCGGAGCATCATGGCCATCCAGCCCCAGCATAGTGAGCACCACCTGGATCAAAAGCATGATGCCGGCACCGATGCCGATCGCATAAAAGATTTGCAGCGCAAGCGTGAGGCTATTCCACCAGACGTCCATCGTTCAAACAGGGTAACAGCATGAATCAGTATGGGAAGCAATTTCCCGATCTTGCCATACCGGTGAAAAACATAATAGGAATACAATTATGAGTGACGAGAGCGACACAACCTCTGCGCCCTACTGCCAGTTTGGCAAGCGTGATCTGGATGGCATGTCGTGGCTGGCACCGGTCTTCAATAATAAGTTTGGTGACCTGCTGAATATCGAGCTACGCCACGAGCATTTGTTTTTTATCGATGGTGATAAGGTGACCAAAAATATCGGCTACAGCGAAAAAGGGACACGCTTTTCCGAAGAGGATTATGGCAAATCGATCGACACCCTGGAGGATATAAAAAAACAAGGGTACTGGCTGGTGGGCCGCCGTTACCGCCAGGACGTAATGAACGAGGCTCTCGACCAGCAGGTCGATGGCAACTATTACTCGATTTTCAGCAATCAATGCCAGGATTGGATTGACCGTTTGAAGCGACGGGCCGAGCGGATAGAAAAAGAGCGCGGGATTGAACCGGATGCCAAGCGTGAGTATAAACAAAAACCTGTCAAAGCAACAGAACCTGCTTCCATCTGGATGGGAGTGATCGCGTTGCTGCTTGGCGGGGCGGCAATTTCAACACCGTTTCTGGCTGGAGAGTGGTTTTCGCTACTGATGGGGATTGTTTTTCTGGTCTCCGGGGTTTCGCATCTGGTCTATGCGTGGCGTGGTGGTGATGCCAGGGCAGGTACACCGGTGGCGATATTCGGGTTGCTGTTTCTGGTTGCCGGTGGTCTGGTGCTGGCCAACCGTGAGTTTGCGGTGGTTGCCGGCAGTTTGTTGATCGCTGGATTTCTTGGGATCCAGGGATTCTTCAAATTAGGGCTGGCGGCATTCTCCAGGCCGCTTGCAAACTGGTGGGGAACATTGATTGATGGTCTGATTCAAGTTGGTTTGGCGATCTTTTTTTACCTCCGCTGGCCAGCCAGCAGTGACCATCTGCTTGGCTTGATGGTCGGGATCGGCCTGATCACGGGTGGTATCTCCACCATCATTTTGAGCCTGCAAACCCGGCGCAAGATCGTTTAATTGAATATGATCATGCGTTGTAGGATGCAGATTAGTTCTGCCTAATTTATCGAAAAGTGCCACAGAACTGCTACAGCCATCAGTATTATACCAGCAATTATTTGAGTAGTAATTCTGGCCACCAGACAATAACCACAACGACGATCATTATCGGGAATACAAATACAAAAAACAGGATACGGCCGATTAACTTACTTTGACGGTCCATTCTTGACTCACCGAGATTCGGTAGTTTGCTTTTTTGGTGGTGATAATTGATACGGTTGCGAATCATTCGCTGCCAGTGCCGCCAACTGTTCATAGTATCTTAAAGATAAATAGTATTTTTGCTTAGAGAAGTCTTTCCTCAGGGAATGTGTTGCCTTAATCCTAGGGTTCCCAATTATTTCCATGAACCTGAACCTTGACAGAGTAGCTTTTAAAGAGCTGGCGGCGGTCGGCAATGTGGTACCGCTGTATACTGATCTGGTGGCGGATGCGATCATGCCAGTAACAGCCTATGCGGCGATGCCGGAAGGGTACCGTTTTTTACTCGAGAGCGCTGAACACACCGACCATGTCGGGCGTTATTCCTTTGTCGGGTGCGATCCGCTGATCCAGTTTGAAGCCAATGGCAGTCAAATTAAGGTGAGTGAATTAGGTGCAATCAAAGAATACACAATTGCTGGTGATCCGCTGGATGAATTGCGTGACTTGATGGGCCGTTACAACTTTGGTGGTGAATTGCCGGCGGAAGGTCCATGGTTTTATGGCGGTGCCGTAGGCTATCTGGGCTACGACATGGTGCGTCATTTTGAGCCGACCATTCCGCCTCCGCCGGCCAGCACCCTGGGCTTACCGGACATGCTTTTCATGGTCGCCTCGAGCTTGCTGATCTTTGATCACCGCCAGCGCAAGTTGCGTGTTGTTGTCAATGCTATCATTGGCGCAGAGGGTGCAGATGCTGCCTTCGATCTGGCTGTTGCCAAGCTTACGGAAATTTGTGACCGCCTCAGTCGACCGCCGGAACTCGCTGCAATCCCGATTCTTTCCGAAGTCCCGGATAAACCGGCCACAAGTAATACGACTCGCGAAGAATACCTTGAGACCGTCGACAAGGTTCAGGAATACATTCGTGCCGGCGATATTTTTCAAATCGTGCCATCGCAACGCTTCGAGACCGATTACGCGGGTGAAGCGCTGACCCTCTATCGCAGCCTGCGTTTCGTTAATCCTTCACCCTACATGTTCTGCCTCGAGTTTGGCGGGCGTTTTTCGGTAGTCGGCAGTTCGCCGGAGGTCCACGTTCGGGCGATCGACGATCAGGTGGAAATCCGACCAATCGCCGGCACCCGCCCACGAGGTAAGGATGAGGCTGAAGATAAAGCCTATGAAGAAGACCTGTTGGCTGATCCCAAGGAGCGTGCCGAGCATATCATGCTGGTCGATCTGGCCCGCAATGATGTCGGTCGGATTGCCGATTATGATTCTGTTAAAGTTACCGACCTGATGATTATTGAACGCTACAGTCATGTGATGCATATCGTTTCGAATGTCGTGGGTAAGTTGAGCGAAGGCCGTGATGCCTACGATGTGATGCGGGCGACCTTCCCGGCTGGTACAGTCTCGGGATCGCCGAAGATCCGTGCGATGCAAATCATCAATGAAGTCGAGAAGTCAAAACGCGGGATTTATGCGGGCGCGGTCGGTTACTTCGGCTTTGATGGCAACCTGGACTCCTGCATTACGCTGCGGACGATTGCCCTGGTCGATGGCAAAGCCTATGTCCAAGCGGGGGGCGGGGTGGTCGCTGATTCCACCCCGGAAGGCGAATACCAGGAAACTGTCAACAAGGCGATGGGCATGATGAAAGCAATCAGCCTTGCCGATGTGGTAGCCGCAGGCAAATTGGAGCAATCGATATGATGCTGGTGATCGATAACTACGATTCGTTTACTTACAATCTGGTCCAATACTTTGGCGAGTTGGGAGCTACTATGGAAGTGCACCGCAATGATAAAATTACGGTCGAGGAAGCACTGGCATTGAATCCCGAGCGGCTTTGTATTTCACCCGGGCCGTGCACTCCCAATGAGGCCGGTGTCAGTAATCAATTGCTCGAGGAATTTTCGGGCAAGATTCCGATTCTTGGGGTTTGTCTCGGGCACCAGTGTTTCGGGCAGGTCTTTGGCGGGCTGGTTGTGCGTGCCGGCAGACTCATGCATGGCAAGACCTCGATGATTCATCATGATGGCAAGGGTGTCTTTGCAGGGTTACCCAACCCGTTCGAGGCTACCCGCTACCATTCGCTGATTGTCCAAAGAGATTCCGTGCCCGATTGCCTTGAAATTTGCGCCTGGACCGAGCAGGCAGAAATTATGGGGTTGCGCCATCGTGAGCACCCTAGCCATGGTGTGCAATTTCACCCCGAGTCGATCCTGACCCGTGAGGGCAAGCATTTGCTACGGAACTTTCTGGAAATCTGAATCAGTCAGGGCCATTGTCGGCAACTACAGAGTAGTAGCGATCATTTGCTAACAACCGCAGGTTGCCGGTATCAACATCACCATCATCGCCCATGCGGTCTATTTCCTCGAGCTGCTCTTCGGTCACCGTAAAGCGGTGGCAGCCGATGGCACTGATGATCCCGCTTTCATTGAGCTGATGATCCCATTCACCCCCGATGGCCGGTCCTTTGTTCCAGTCGGTAATCCGGATATAGTCTTCGAAGTTGGTCGGTATGTCACCGGTGTCGGAATCCTCAGGATATTCCCCATAGTCGGCAGCAAACATTTCTACAGCGTCCGAAAAAACCCTTACTGTATTTAAAAATGATGTGTACTGAGCACGTTCACGAGCACGCAAAAACCCAGGCACTGCAATCGCTGCCAACAGACTGATGATCGCGACTACAATCATGATCTCGACCAGAGTAAATCCTCTGAGTTGTGTTTGCAGTTTCATTTCTCAAACCAAATTACAGAAATTATAATAAAAATGATTATAATAACAAGAATATTCATTTATTATTTTGATTGGGCAGCAGCATATCCAGGAAGCGGTCGCCGGCTTGCTCGACCAGGTCAGCTGCGGCATCGGCTGCTGAGGCAGGAGCTGCGGGCAGGGATTTGCTGGTTGAGCGCAATAGTTCGGTTGATTTTTTGAGAACGGCGGCGGGCATGGAAGCGGTGAGGCGAGCACTGAGGTCTTCGATTGGCTGATCGACAGTCCCTGAGATCATCAGTGGGGTCCAGTAGTAGCCATCCTCGGCGAGCTCAAACACAGTATCCCGATCGACTGGCAAGCTCCTGATGAGGTGCGCTGAGATGCCCAGTTGGAAGTTGCCCACCAAGCTGCGGTCGTGGCCAACGGTCAGGTCACCCAGCAGCTTGAGGCGGCCATTCGATTCGAGATGAATTTGCCGGTAACGGGATTGTCTTTCATCGTGGGTGACTTTTGCGGTAGCAGTATGCAGCGGTAAATTTCGTAAACTTTGATCCCCGGTATAATCGGCTACCAGGTTCAGCATTTTCAGGCCATGAACCCGACCTGCTGTCATTTCGAGCTTGCCATCCAGCGACGGTAGCTGTTGCGGCTGCCGGTGGTAAGTGGCGTGGCCATTGAGGTTGCCGTCTAAATGATCGGCCAATTCGGCAGCGACTGAGTCGAGCGGCAGATCATTAAATCTTATTTCCAGAGCAGCACTACCCGTTTCGGTGAGGGTGCCTGAAATATTGGAGCTGGCGCGGGATTCCCTGCGCACAAGTTCTGCATCGACGATGCGGAGCTCACCGGCTTGTGATCGGGCTTGAAAATTTCTCAGTGACCAGTCACCAAACTGGCTGCTGGTAAGGCTGCCGGAACTGCTGGCGATGGTAATTTCCTCGAATTGTCTGTCCAGCACGACATCGCGCAGCTGCAGCTGGAGTTGTTGAGCGGTCGCGATCTGGCAGCTGGCTATAGTGATTGGTGCCACTTCAATGCTGCGCGGCAAAAATACTACGAGCCAGCCGGGGACGTCTAATTGACTGGCAGCAACTGGCGCATTGTTCTCCCGGGATGAGTCACTCAACTGCAACCGGGCTTCGCGGATGCTAAAGCTGTCAATCTTGAGGACTCCACCGAACCAGCCATCGATCCATACCCGAGCCCGTAGCTCATGTGCCTGCAAAGTGGCCTGGTTAGCGCGTGCCTGTAATTCGGCACTATACATTTTAGCACCGCTTTTGGAGAAAGGTGCGAGCTGTACATCCATCGACAGAATTTCCGATAAGGCATGTTCGGCTAGCGGGCGGGCCTTATCACTGGTGACATAGCTGTTGACCAACTGCGGGATAGCAATCAGCGAGATGACGGCCAGTAACAGCAAGCCACCAATGAACCCAAATACCAGGCGTTTTGCCGGCCCTCGTTTTGATCGTTTCCTCATGCCGATACGCTATATCAGGAAGCGGTACTATGCTATTGGGAACTGTGAGGATTAATTTTTTTTGTGGGCACGTGGATGGAAGTTGTGATGGGTAGATTTCAGACGTGCCTGGTCGACATGGGTGTAGATCTCAGTGGTCGCAATATCGGCATGTCCCAGCAGCTCCTGGATGATCCGTAAGTCGGCGCCATTTTCCAGCAGGTGAGTGGCAAATGAGTGGCGCAACAGATGCGGATAAATCTTTTTG
>CAZHRP010000102.1:0-8120 GCA_964535055.1 uncultured Chthoniobacteraceae bacterium | reverse complement strand
CCAAGCACCTCACGCTGCGTCTCGCTACGAAGTTTGTGATTGATCCGGGCTAGTGCTGTGAGAGTTTCGGCTGACTGCTTAATCCTGCAGCAAATAATCTGCAGCTTGGGCGACATCTTTATCACCGCGTCCTGATAGGTTCACCACAATAATCGATTCTTGCGGCAATTTGGGAGCTTCCTCGAGCAGGTAACCGATAGCATGAGCAGTTTCGAGTGCAGGAATAATTCCTTCGATACTAGATAGCTGCTTGAATCCATCCAGTGCCTGCTGATCAGTTGCAAATGCATATTCGGTGCGGCCTGTCGCCCGCAGGTTGCTGTGTTCCGGGCCTATTGCAGCGTAATCAAGCCCGGCTGAGACAGAATGAGTGAGTTCAATTTGACCATCCTGGTCGGCCAGAAGATATGTCTTGGTACCTTGCAGAACCCCCAACTTTCCACCCTGAAAGCGCGCTGCATGACGCCCGGGCAGGATACCATCACCGCCCGCTTCAACTCCTACCATGCGCACTTTTTCATCGTTCAAGAACGGAAAAAACAAGCCGATTGCATTGGAACCACCGCCAACGCACGCAACCAGCAAATCGGGAAGCCTGCCTTCGATTTCGAGTATTTGCTGGCGAGCCTCATCGCCGATGATGCGATGAAAATCGCGCACCATCATGGGGTAGGGGTGTGCGCCTAGAGCAGACCCTAAAATGTAATGCGTATCCTGCACATTAGCTACCCAATCACGCATCGCTTCATTAATCGCTTCCTTGAGAGTAGCCTGCCCGGCTGAAACCGGCACTACTTCAGCACCAAGAAATTTCATGCGAGCGACATTCAATGCCTGGCGTTGCATATCGATTGCCCCCATGTAAATAATACATTCCATACCAAATCGGGCGGCGACAGTAGCTGTGGCTACACCGTGCTGGCCGGCACCAGTTTCAGCTATAATCCTGGTTTTACCCATCCGCCTGGCTAACAGTATCTGGCCAAGAGCATTATTGATTTTGTGCGCACCGGTATGCAGCAAGTCTTCCCGCTTTAAATATACTTTAGCCCCACCAAGTTCGCTGCTTAGGCGTTCCGCAAGATAAAGGGGAGTAGGTCTGCCGGCAAAATCCTTAAGCAGCTTTGCCAGTTCATTTTGAAATTGTTGATCGATTCGTGCAGCCTCATACTCACGTGACAACTGATCCAGTGCCGTCATCAGAGTTTCTGGCACGAAGCAACCGCCGAATTCGCCAAAGTAGCCGGATGCGTCCGGTAATTCCTGCAGATTCGTTGCAGTTGGTAACCCTGGAGTAATCGTTTGACTCATAGTTTTAATTGATAGTGTGTTCCGACTGATTGCAAAAAATTAATTTTACAGGCAAAAATACATTATTAGCGATAACTGGCATAGCGGCCACTTAATTACATTACGAACGATGGAAGCAAAACCTCAAAGTGCATTAATCCTGGTTGGTCATGGGTCAACTGAAAACCCTGACAGCAGCCCGCCGACTCTGGATCATGCCGCCAACTTGCGGTCGCGCAATCTCTTTAAAGAGGTTCTTTGCTGCTTTTGGAAGGAAGAACCACAGTACCGTGATATCCGCTACCAGGTAGATACCAAAGAAGCGTACGTTGTGCCACTGTTTATCAGTGAAGGTTACTTTACCCAGACAGTCATTCCGCGAGAACTGGGGCTCAATGGACCAGTCTCTGAGTTGGACGGAGTGATTTATAAATACTGTAAACCGGTAGGCAGTCATCCCAATATGACGGAAGCATTACTTACAAGAGCCCGGCAAACTGCACCGGACATCCGCGAAGAGGAGACCACATTGCTTATTGTCGGACATGGCACTTCACTCAATGAAAACTCAGCGCAAGCAGCCAAGCTTCAGGCTGAGCTGTTAGCCGAGCGAACCAATTATGCAGCGGTTGTTAATACCTATATGGAAGAACCACCCCTCATCACTGACTGGGACAAGCTTACCGACACACCAAATGTGCTGGTAGTCCCCTTTTTCATCGCTGATGGCTTGCACTCATACCAGGACATCCCGGTCATGCTTGGCATCGAAAGTGAGCCGACCAAAGCCGCCAGCAAACGCGAAATTTTCCGTGATAATCCGCGGATGATTCGTGACCGTCGGCTGTACTATGCCAGCGCTATTGGCACGGAACCGCATGTGGCGGATCTGGTGCTCGACCAAATTGACGACTTTGATCGTGAGTTCAAGCATCTGGAGGAACTCACTTGAGCAGGTTGGAATCCAGACTTGCCGACTGGCTGGCGCATGATCTTTCCCGGATAGGTGAGGTTCAAATAGAAGTAGTTAACGGTGACAGTTACAGGCTCTACCATTTTGAGGACAGCGGGCGTGCTGACCTGCAGGAGTATGAAGGTTCGGAAGCTGCCCGCCAGATTGCAGCGGATGATGATCAGGGTGAGTCGAGACCGCTAAAGACCGCACCCAGTTTACAGCACGGCTGGCAGCTGAAGCTGAATTCACTCAGCGAATTGCGTCTGGCTCTCGATTACCTTTATCCCGGGATTGTTGCCCTGGCCGCTGCACAGCAAGATGGCCACCTGGAGCCCACGCCACTTCGCGAGACCCTAAACCGGCAGACCGGCATGTACCGCATCACAGCTACTGTCGATACCGAGACAGCCGATCGGGTAGTTGCCCAAAATTGTGCCCTAAGTAATTGTCGGCGCCGAATCTTATGGCCACTGGAAGATGGGCGTCCACTAACCGAGCCGGCTGCTGAAAAATTTGGTGATCAGGTAGTCGAGCAGCAGTGGTTCAACGGCCAGATTCCCCTGATCTGCCGGGAAGCATGTTGCCTGCTGGTTGGCGCGATCAGACAGGAAGTGAAACGAGCACGGGCTGACACGCCCCAGTCAAAGTGAGTTATGCTACGATTGCGCTCAAGAATGGCATTGAATCCTGGGCAGCCACCACTCGATAATGCCGCCATCCTGATAAATTCCAATGGCCAGATTACTGCATTTGGCCGCAACAAAGACTTTGTCCCACAGCCCGGCGAAGAACAGGTCGATCTCGGCGAATGCTTACTCATGCCCGGCTTGGTCAACGCCCACTGTCATTTGGACTACTCAATGATGCGCGGAGCATTGATCGGTACTGGTGGTTTTACAGACTGGATAGCCAGGCTCAATTCCCTCAAGCGGAGCATGACAGTAGCCGACTACCGGATGGCGGTGGAGTCTGGTATCCGTGAATCATTAGCGAACGGCATTACCGCCATGGTCAACATAGAATCCTATCCCGAACTGGCAGTTGAGCTACCCCGGACACCATTGCGCATCTGGTGGTGCCTCGAACTGATGGACATCAGGGTAAGGAACGCTGCTGAAGAATTTTGCCTTGGCCTGATGCGTGCCTGTGAGAATCACCAGCCAGCCGGCCGCCATCAATTTGGTTTGAGTCCGCATGCCCCATACACCACTTCTTTGGCCTTGTATCAGGCTGCTGCTACAGTAGCCGCTGAGACGGATTTACTCTTTACTACCCATGTCAGTGAGTCCAGCGATGAGATCGAAATGTTTGCCCTGTCACGTGGCAATTTATACGACCTGGTCAACTCAGTTGGCAGTCTACACCCCACTGGCAACTCTACTCCATTGGCGTACTTGGCCGACAACCTGGTGCTACCTGATGGGGCATTGCTGGCGCATATGAATGGGTTAATTGAAAGCGATTTTCAGTGGCTCGAAAGGAGAGTGGAGGACGGTCTGATCAATGCAGTTCACTGCCCACAAAGTCACGCTTTTTTCGACCACCCGGAATTTGCCGCCGACAGGTTACGCGACGTCGGTGTAAATATTTGCCTCGGCACGGACAGTCTGGCCAGCTCCCAGTCATTAAGCCTGTTTGATGAAATGTCCGCTTTTGCTGCGACTTATCCCGGATGGAGTCCAGCGGATATTTTGCAACTTGCTACAGTGAATGCAGCCGCAGCAGTTGGTTGTAGCGATACCCTCGGCAGCCTGGCAGAAGGTTTCCAGGCTGATTGCATCGCAATTCCATGTCCAGAATCGGTCACGGATCCATATGAAGCCATACTTAACCATACGGGCCCGGTGAAGCACTGCTGGATTGCCGGACGCGAGGTGCAAGTACCGCAAGCTGCTTTCTGATGCTGTAAGCAGATAGTAAGTATTGCTGTCAGGGCACTATGCTGCAAGCTTGCCGACTCCCCGGAAAATTTGCATGGACATCGTCAGCGTCCCCCGTATTTTCAAGTTTGCATGGACGCGGAAATAGAACAATTAGTCAGCTCGGGAAAATTGACCGGTAAAGCCGGAAAAGTATTAGATGCCTTACAGGAAGGCAGTTATTGCCAGCATCGCAGTTGGGGTTTTGGAAAGGTAAAAGAACGCAATCTACTGTTAAGCCAAATCGTTATCGACTTTGAGGGTAAGCGCGGGCACGAGATGCAGATTGAATATGCTGCGAGTTCGCTCCAGCCGATCCCCGATGATCATATTTTGGCCAGAGCTGCAGAAAATGCTGAGGAGATCAAAGCCATGGCAAAAAATGACCCTGTTGGCCTGGTAAGGATAATCCTCGATAGCTACGACGGTAGCGCCACTCAGGACAAGGTCAGTGCCTCACTGGTAGACACAGTCTTTAGTGATGATGAGTTCCGGAAATGGTGGTCGGGAGCTAAGCGGCTGTTGAAAAAAGATGGCCACTTCAATGTACCGGCCAAGCGCAGTGATCCGGTCAGCTTGCGCGAAGAGGCAGTTGGTCGGGCCGAGGAACTACTCGAGCAATTTGCGGTAGCCATGCAGCTTAAGGACAAACTCGCAGTCGTCAACGAGATCGTAAAAAGTCTGAAGGAATTTTCCGATCCAGTGAATCAGTTGCAACCGCTAATCGATAAAATTGAAGCGGATGCAGCTTCCAACCAGCGCCTGAATCCAGCGCAGACTGTAGAATTTATTTTGGCTCGCGATGAGATCGTCAAAGAATTTTCCGAACTGGAACCAGGTCGTGGAGCAATCGAAATTGGTGCATTTTTATTGCAGCTTGGTGAAAGAGTGCAGGAGGTTCTGGAACAATTGCCGGCCGCCAAACAGCGGGGCTTGATCCAGGGTTTGCGGCATGCGTATGCGGACCGTTGGGTAGGAATTGCCGAGCAGTTCATGCATGAGGGCAGTGCCAGAGTGGTTTCTGAAGCAGCCAAGGTACTTATCGAGTCTGGGCATAAGCAAACAGTCCACGACGCATTGGAACGCTGGATTCGTGAGCGCAGCATGACTTCTGAAGCGCTGCTGTGGCTGTGTAAAGAACGGCGGCGCAACTTTGAGGAACTCGTTAACCCTAATCTGCTGAACGCCATTATTGCAGCACTTGAACGTGACCAGTTCAACGAAAAGCGGACCAGTCGCCTGCAGGATCTAATTCTGGATGATAAGGAACTGATTTCCGACATCCTCGAAGATGCCGACCTTGAAACAGCGCGTGAGGCAATGCGCCGATTGTTGCTGACCCCAGTCTTTGAGGAGTTATCCAAACGCTCAATTTTAGCGCGAATTATCAAGATTCATCCGGATTTACAGTCGATGCTTTCCGGTGGCGATAAAGAGCAGAAAGAAGCACTTATCGTCTCCTGGAAGAGCCTTGATGAACGCAAAAAAGAACTTGAAGATCTGGTCAATAAAAGGATTCCGGCTAACAGTGAAGAAATCCGAATTGCCCGCGAATACGGAGACTTGCGGGAAAACTTTGAGTATAAAGCTGCCAAGGAAATGCAAAGCGTCCTGATGCGCCGCAAATCAGAACTCGAGCAGGATCTTGGCAAAGCACGCGGTACCGATTTTGCCAACCCGGATACCAGTCAGGTGTCGATTGGCACGACTGTTAAAGTACGTGTCCTTAGTAGTGGCAAGGAACTCGAGTATGCGTTGCTGGGTGCCTGGGATAGTATCCCGGAGCGCAATATTCTCTCCTACCAGACAGCCATCGGCCAAAGCTTGCTCGGCAAGCGCGTCGCTGAGGAGGCAAGTTTACCAACCGACAGCGGCGATTCCCTGAATGTGGAAGTACTCAGTATAAAGCCATTTGAGCAGGCTGCTGAATTTGTCGTCTAAACTCTAACTTTCAACCAACAACACCTAATACTAATGATTAACTACACAATAATTGAAGATATTCGCGGCCGTCAGATCATTGATTCGCGAGGGAACCCGACCATCGAAGCCGACGTTATTCTGGAAGGAGGTGCGATCGGACGGGCCGCAGTTCCCAGTGGAGCTTCAACCGGTGAAAATGAAGCCTGGGAGTTGCGTGATGGTGACCAATCACGTTTTCTTGGTAAGGGGGTCAGCAAAGCGGTCGCTAGCATAAATGACGCTATTGCACCGGCACTGATCGGCCTGGATGCCAGCGACCAGGTTCATCTCGATAAACTGATGATCGACTTGGATGGTACTCCCAATAAAGAAAAATTGGGTGCGAATGCGATCCTTGGAGTATCCCTGGCGCTGGCCCGCGCTGCTGCCGAGCAACTCGGTCAGCCGCTATTTAAATATCTTGGTGGACCTAATGCCAAGCACCTGCCGGTGCCGATGATGAATATTGTCAATGGTGGCTCACACTCTGATGCCCCAATTGCATTCCAGGAGTTTATGATCCGTCCGGTAGCAGCACCTACATTCTGCGAGGCTATTCGTACCGGCGCGGAAATCTTTCACAGTTTGAAAAAGGTTTTGCACGACCGCAACCTGTCGACTGCAGTTGGTGACGAAGGCGGTTTTGCACCGAATTTCAAGGGAACTGAGGATGCGCTGGAAACGATCCTGATGGCGATCGAGGCAGCCGGCTACCAACCGCATGATGAGGTCAAACTGGCGCTCGATTGCGCTGCCTCAGAGTTTTATGTGGATGGCAAGTATGACTATATCGACCGCAGACCGCAGCATGGCATCGAGCGCCGCCCGCGCGTGGTAGCCGACCAGACTGGCGTACTGCGCGTTGCTCAAGCCGAGACGCTCGGCTGCGTGCTCGATGACCTCGATAGCACCCGGCCGCGCACCGACCAGGTCGGAGTAAGTCACGGTCGACTCCGCGAACGGGTAGCGCACCACATCGAAGCTGATACCCGTGAGCCGGTCCTCAGTGTCGCCGGCAATGCGCCACGCAATCTCAACCGTGTAGTGGTCGTCGATGTCCAGGCCCAGCACACCGGCGTTGATAGCGCAGTCGATACGGGAGCCCACGTCGTCCACCGCAACAATGGTTGCAGCAGTCGACCCACCGAAGCCCTTGCCGCTTTGGTTTTGGACGCTGAACGAGGCAGAGGTCGCCGTCACGTTGCCGGTACCCGACACCGTTGGCCAGTAGCGCACGACGCCAGTACGGCCTGCAGGCAGCTCCTGGCGGATGGTGTCGAGCGGCGCGGCAAACATGGCGGCGACCTCCCTCAGCTCAGTATCAGATAGCCACCATCAGCATCCGGACAGCGCCGGGCTCAATGTAGCGCCCATAATCCACACCATGCTGCAGGACGGTGCCCTTCATCTCGGGGTCGTCGACAGCCTTGGTTGCCGGCGCCGGCGAGCCCGCGAAAAGCGCCTTGGTCCTGTCGACCAGCAGCACCGGAGCGCCGCGGACGGTAACCGTTCCGGTGCCTGCGTCGGCGTCGTTGGCGGCCGTCAGTGCGACAGTCACCGTGTCCGAGCTGGCCCCACTGGTCACTGTCGCCACCGCAGCAGCAGACGTCACGTTGGTGTCCAGCCCCGCAGTCGTAATGAAGTGACCCACCTGAATACCGGTCCGCTTGGGAACCGTGATCGTCAGGACGTTCGACGTAATCGACGAAGCCGAAACCGCGTAGGTCAGCGAGCTTGGCAGCGCGGGAGTCTCCAGCGTCGGGATACCGTTGATTCGCACGTCGGCGAACGGAACACCCAGCTCGTTGCTGAACGGCGCGGTGTCGGACACCAAGTCGCTCAGGGCACGTAGTCGACCAAAAGCCCGGGGACTGCAGATCCGGACAAAGTTCTGTCGCACGTAGCTATCGCCGACCAGAGAAGCCTCCAGGTCGCCGAGCATCGCCAGCGTCAGAGCGGTAGACCCGCCGATATTGGTCACGGCGTGCGTGATG
>CAZHRP010000101.1:487-8158 GCA_964535055.1 uncultured Chthoniobacteraceae bacterium | reverse complement strand
GATAATGCGAGCAGCGCGCTCAATGCGGATCATGTGCTTGTAACGCCGGCGGTCTGATTAAAGATGGCCGGAAACTGCAGGTTTTACTGCTTGCCTGGTGATAAGAGCAACTCGCTGCCAGGCCTGATCCCCAGAGATTCAGCGGCATTGCCGGAGTTCCTGGCAATTTCCAGGTAACCGGTAGACCCGCACACAGCAACCAGCTCACCCTCAGGTACTGATTGGTAATAGTCGGCGACTGTCATCCAGTTGCCGTCATCCAGATGCACACGAGGGGTGAGCATAGCGCGTGCCACCACATTTTCCAGGTTAGTGATCGCATTGCCAAAGCGGTCAATATAAACAACTGCCCCCTTGAGCGAGCCATCAGTACAGGACATGACCGGTGGCCATAATAACGCAATCATGTCAGCCCTGCGACTGCCCAGCTTGGCAATCTCACCACCCGCGGCAAGATGCGCGGCTGCTGGTGCAAATATATCCCGGCCATGAAATGTCGTGCTGGTTTCTTCCAGAATGATTTCCGGGTTGTCGATTTGAAAAATTTCGTCGGCACCTGCGGGACCGATTGCCCATGATAGCAGGCCATTGTCCGGGCCAACAAAATACTGGCCGCGGACTGATGCGGCGATGGCAGATCGCTCACTGCCTACACCAGGGTCAATCACTGCCATGTGAACTGTACCCTCAGGAAAATATTTGGCGGCGGCCATTAATGCGAAAGCACCGGCTTTGACGTCATGATGTGGAATACGGTGGGTGATATCGACGACTTGCGCGTTAGGGGCATTGCTAGCTATGATGCCTTTTAATGATCCTACAAACCAGTCACTGATACCAAAATCGGTGGTCAGAGTAACAATTTGCATAATTTCATTTATTACTGCCAACTCACCAGCAAGACAAACATTTTGCGACAGTTGTGACGAATTATGATTGCCAACGACAATAGCACTGGCTGTTGCAGCAAATTTCCTTTAATCAATAGTCATGCTTGCTAAGCGTATAATCCCGTGTCTGGACGTAACCGATGGTCGGGTGGTCAAGGGCACCCGATTCGTCGATTTGCGGGATGCTGGCGACCCGGTTGAAAGTGCTATGGCCTATAATGAGCAGGGCGCTGACGAACTGGTTTTTCTGGATATCACTGCTTCCTCAGACGGTCGCGCCACCATGGTTGACGTGGTCGAGCGTACTGCCAGTCAATGCTTTATGCCGGTGACGGTTGGCGGAGGTATCAGGTCCGTGGATGATGTGCGGACGATGCTGCATGCCGGGGCAGATAAAGTCAGCATCAATACCGCAGCGATTCACGACCCCGAACTGATCGACCGCAGTGCCGACGCATTTGGCTCGCAATGCATAGTTGTCGCTATCGACGCCAAGCATAACAGCCTCGGATCCTGGACGGTCTACACCCATGGAGGCAGGAATCCGACTGAATTAGACGCGATTGATTGGGCCAGACAGGTCGTCGAGCGAGGTGCCGGCGAGTTGCTGGTCACCAGCATGGATGCCGATGGTACCAAGGCAGGATACGATATCGAACTGTATGAGCAAATCTGTGCGGCGGTTCAAGTACCACTGATAGCGAGCGGCGGTGCAGGCACCCTCAACCATATGGCTGAAGTCCTGGCTCCGGGCCGGGCCGATGCCGTATTAGCTGCCAGCATCTTTCATTTTAATGAATTTACCGTTGCCGAGGTGAAAAGCTTCCTTGCCAGCCAGGGCATTGCCGTGCGCATCGATTAAAGTTATTTAATTTTCTACGCGTGCTCAGCTGGCTGCGCGCGCTCCGATAAAGTGAATCTGCTAATGAACAAACTCCAGCGAGCCGCCTTACTGGCCTACCGGAAGCTCAGGGGACCCGCTAAATACTGCCTCATCCACATTGGCAAATGCGGTGGTCTGACATTGCGTGAAGCGCTGGAAAAGTCCTCCCGCTTTCGCGGACTTGACGTGGTGCATGTGGCTAAGCCGGTCTATCTCAAGCAAAGCAAGTATCTGATAGTTGCCAGAGACCCGATTGCTCGCTGTATCTCCGCTTTTAACTGGCGTTATAAGCTGGTCGTCAAAGATCAAGTGCAGAAGCATCGCTTTGCCGGCGAGTATGAGATCCTGCAAAAGTATCAGCAACTTTCAGCACTGGCTGAAGAGCTTTACGATGAAGACGGGTGCCTAGATACGCAAGTGGCTGGCGAATTTGAAACAATCCACCACCTGCGCGAACGCATCAGTTATTACTTAGAAGATTTTCTGACTGTTTGCCCGCGCTCGGCTATCGTTGATGTTTTGATGACTGAGACTTTGGCCGCAGACATAGCTCGCGTTGCAGAAGTCCCGCAAGCCATGGTCGGCAGGTTAAATGATAATACGACAGCCAGCAGTACCCCCCTCTCCGCCCGGGCTAAAAGTAATTTAGTTCGTTACATCCGCAGCGATTATGACGCGCTGCTCAAACTCAACCAATACGGCTTCATCAATGATTCGTTGATGGCCGAAATCCTGCAACGCGCCAACATCAAATAATTCGGGGCGTGCAATGACTGATACCTGGAGCATCTGGTGCTTCACCGGGACCCCGGCTCTCTCGGACTCCTGCTATTCGTGCCTGCGTGCCTTAGTGACTGCACAAGTAAGCGCGGGGTTGCCATCGCTTCACGAATAGTTTATCACCAAGTTGATGTCGGTGGGAAAAATCAAGGATGCTTGGAATAGCAGGCTGGGAGTCATCCTGGCAGTCGCTGGCAGCGCCGTCGGCTTGGGGAACTTCCTACGCTTTCCAGGGCAGGCCGCGCAGTATGGCGGTGGCGCATTCATGGTAGCTTACTTCATATCTCTGCTTATCATTGGCTTGCCGATCTGCTGGGCGGAGTGGACGATGGGACGTCATGCTGGCCAGCACGGCTTCAACTCGTCCCCGGGTATCTTTCATTTTTTAATTGGCAAACCGCTGGGCAAATATGTCGGTATCATCGGTATTATTATTCCGGTCATAATCTACATGTACTACGTGTGCATCGAGGCGTGGTGCCTCGGTTATGCCGTCAACTTTCTGACTGGTAATGCCAACTTTGAGACGGCCGAGCTGGCTGGTGAATTCTTTAGCGGGTTTGTTGGAATTCAAGAGAACGGTGATGCACTTGCCTTTAACCTTCAAGCTGTAGCGCCATACTTGATTTTAGTCTTTGTCCTTAACTTCATTCTAATCTATCGCGGCCTGGCCAAGGGAATTGAATGGTTTTGTAAGTATGCCATGCCCACCCTGGTGGTGCTGGCTATTATAATACTGGTTCGGGTACTGACGCTGGGCACACCGGACCCGGATATGCCCGAGCGCAATGTCAACAATGGCTTGGGTTACATGTGGAACCCGAACAAGACCATCCTCGAAGTCAAGGATGCTGATGGCCAATGGTATGCCGAAAAGATGGTGCCCACTACCCAGGTAAAGGCGACAACCGAGCTGGTAGCGGCAGATCCCGAAAACCACAGGATGGTACCATTTACGCTCTTTCAACAACTACTCAACCCCGAGCTGTGGTTAGCTGCTGCCGGACAAATTTTCTTTTCCCTCTCGGTCGGCTTCGGGATCATTCTGACATATTCCAGTTACCTGAAACGCAAAGATGATGTGGTGCTAAGCGGCTTATCGGCAACCAGCGCCAATGAGTTTGCCGAAGTTACCCTCGGTGGATTAATTACATTGCCCGCAGGTGTCGCGTTTCTGGGGATCGCGGGAGTTGCCGGCCAGGGAACATTCGGGCTGGGCTTTAATGTTCTGCCAATGGTTTTCTCATCAATGCCATTGGGCAATGTGTTTGGCTTTCTATTTTTCTTCCTGCTATTTCTGGCAGCAGTAACCAGCAGCCTGTCCATGCTTCAACCCGGCATTGCATTTCTCGAAGAAGCACTCGAGCTGGGTCGCCATCAGTCAGTTGCCATTCTCGGGTTCATCACTGCAATCGGCTGCGCATTTGTCTTCTATTTCAGCCAGGATCTCAAAGCATTGGACACACTGGATTTCTGGATCGGCACATTCCTGATTTTTATCTTAGCCACTATTCAGATAATTGTATTCGGCTGGGTTGTTGGTACACGCAACGGCCTACGGCTTGCGCACAAGGGGTCGGCACTACGGATTCCAAACTTCTTTATTCCGATCATAAAAGTCATTACTCCCCTGTTCCTGTTGATTATTTTTGGGCTATGGCTGCTGGTCAATGTGCTCGGCATTAACTTCACCGGTACCTATGCCGGCTTAAGTTCCTATATCACTGATCTGGTCATCACACCTAACCCGGTGGCATGGATGGGGATCGCACTGATTGCAGGATTTGGAATTTTTGTATTAATCCTGGTTTCGATTGCCAACCGCTATAAAGAACCGTTACCGGATAACGAGGAGACCTGACAATGACGATAGGCGGATGGATAATTATGATCATCTCGACCAGCAGTGTGACCCTGCTATTTCTGTGGTGCATGTGGATGGTGCTGACGATTCCTGAAGAAAGCGAAAAAATTCACGGCTTCGAATTCGAGACACCCGATGAAGCCGCGGAACGCAAGCCACGTAATTAGCCGGGCATAGTAAGATATGGTCACGATTACCATTGATAACCTGAGCAAGTATTTTGGCGATGTCAGAGCCTTATCTTCAGTCTCCATCACGATCAACCCTGGAGAAATCTTTTTTCTGCTCGGTCCAAGCGGTTGCGGCAAGACCACATTGCTACGCAACATAGCCGGCTTTTATACGCCCGATGAAGGCCGGATATTATTTAATGATGAGGATGTAACCAACTTACCACCGCATCAGCGAAATACCGGGATGATGTTTCAGAGCTATGCACTATGGCCGCATATGACCGTCGAGAAGAATGTCGCATTCGGGCTGGAAGAGCGCAAAGTTCCGCGCCAGGAAATCCGTCAACGTGTGGCCGCTGTCCTCGATTCTGTGAAAATGGCAGGATATGCTGAGCGCAAAATTAACCAGCTTTCAGGAGGCCAACAGCAACGGGTAGCTCTGGCGCGGGCCCTGGTCATTCGTCCGCGGGCATTGCTGCTGGATGAGCCGCTTTCCAATCTGGATGCCAAACTGCGCCTGGAAATGCGTAGTGAAATCCGGCGGGTGTGTCGTGAGTTCGGCCTGACCGCAGTCTATGTGACGCATGACCAGAAAGAAGCCCTGTCAATATCAGATCGTATGGCAATCCTCGATAGTGGCCGGATTGCACAAACCGGAACCCCACATGAAATTTATCGCCGTCCGGCCAATAGTCTGGTTGCGCACTTTATTGGTGAAACCAACTTTATTGATGGCACTGTGGTTGGGCATGACCAGAGGCGCTACCGCGTAGATACCCAACTGGGGCAATTCTCAGGGGTTACCAGCAATGGCTTTCAGCCCGATCCCGGGACTTCAGTCCAGTTGTCAATTCGACCGGAGGCTCTTGAGCTGGCAGATACCTCAACCGCCGAAAACGTCATTGATGGAGTGCTCAAAGCTCAGACTTACCTTGGTGAAGTATCGCAGTACATGATCGAAACGAACGGTGGCAATCTGCTCAAGATGTTTGAATTGAACCCGCAATTTGCGCTGCAGCAGCAAGATGAGCGGGTCCGGCTTGCCGCCAGTAGTGAAGATGTGGTGATACTGCCCAAGTAATCCTTATGGTTCGTAATCTGGTCATCATTGGTTTGCTGGCAGCAATTATTGCTGTGCCGTTTTTACTGCGCCCTACTGATCAGACAACGCGTGATCCTGATCGTACGCTGGTCATAGTAAGCCCGCATAACGAGGCTATTCGCTATGAATTCAGTCGTGCTTTTGGCCAGTACTGGAAGCAAAAAACCGGTGAAGATGTGGCCATTGACTGGCGCACACCTGGTGGCACCAGCGAAATTGCACGCTTCTTAGGGGCTGAATACCTGGCTGCTTTTGAGTACCACTGGAAAAACACACTGAGTCGCAAATGGTCCAGCGAAGTAGCTGCTGCTTTTGATAGCCATCGGATCGAAATACCAGAGAATCCAAGTACCGACAGCCTGCCCCAGCAAGCCCGCAGGGAGTTTCTCTTATCCGATGTTGGCTGCGGCATCGACCTGTTCTTTGGAGGCGGTGCTTATGATTTTATCCAGCAAGCTAGGGCTGGGCGCCTTGTTGATTGCGGTGTGCTGGATCGTCACCCTGCCTGGTTTGCAGGCGAATCAGGGATCCCGTCAGAGCTGGGCGGCGAAAAATTTTATGATGCGGATGGTCGCTGGGTCGGGGTATGCCTGTCGGCTTTCGGGATTGTTTACAACAAAGACGCCTTGCAAAGACTCGGCATCGACAAGCCGCCGGCTCAGTGGGCAGACTTAGCTGATCCGCGGTATTTTGGCCAAATCGCATTAGCCGATCCGACCAAGAGCGGCTCTGTAACCAAGGCGTTTGAAATGCTCATCCAGCAGCAAATTCAATTGGTTCAAGCGCAGCCGGACGATACCGAATCGGGGGGTAAGTTAACTGCTGAGCAGCAAGTAGCTGAGGGCTGGAATCGAGCTATGCGTCTGATTCTACAGATTGCAGCTAATGCGCGCTATTTTACCGATTCTGCCAGCAAGATCCCAATTGACGTGGCACTCGGTGATGCGGCTGCCGGTATGTGTATCGACTTTTACGGGCGCTTTCAAAGTGAGACCCTGTTGCGGGAGGCAGGCTCGGCACGCATGGTATACCTGACTCCGGAAGGCGGATCATCAATAGGAGTTGATCCAATCGGACTCCTGCGTGGCGCGCCGGAACCGGAACTGGCCAGGGCATTCATCGATTTCACCCTGAGCCTCGATGGCCAGAAACTTTGGAACTTCAAAGTTGGTACCACCGGTGGTCCAGTCAAATATGCTCTGCGACGGTTGCCGGTTAAACGCGAACTTTATTCGTCTCAATATCAGGCAATGCGTTCGGACCCAAACGTCGATGCCTATGCTGAGGCAGAAAAATTTTCCTACCATCCGGAATGGACTGGCCCGCTATTCTCGGTTATCCGCTATGTGATCCGTGCTATGTGTCTGGATCCTCATGATGAGCTACGCAAGGGCTGGCTGGCGGCTAACCAATCAAATAACGAAGAGTCGCTGGATTTACTGCTCGACGTTTCTGCCGTCAGCTACCAGAGGTGTATGGAAGAAATCCGGCCGGTGCTCAGATCCAATAGTCGAGTCGACGATGTGCGCCTGGCAAACGAACTTGGCTCCCATTTTCGGGAGCAGTTTCAGCAAGCTGCCACTTCGGCAACACTTGAGTAAAAAAGTGCCTGATCGAAGCAGGCGATATTATTCAGCCTGAGATTGAGCGTCGGTGCTGTCTTGCTGTGTCGCAGCTGACGATCCCTCTTCTGCTGGATTGAGCTCAGTCAAATCCTGATCGTTACCGATTACTGTTTGCTCTGTTATTACAGTCCCCTCACCTACCGCCGCCGGAAATGCTTCCTGGGCCACTTCAGGTTCTGGCAAATCGAGTTGTGCCAGCCTGCTGCGTGCAATCATGGCTGCTGGAGAGTTTTGGTAGCTTTCCACCACGTCTTCGAGAACTGCTGCCGCTTCAGGCTCCTGCGATTTTACTACCAGCAGCTCAGCTTCATTCAACCTGGCGAGCGGGGCAGCGTAGCTCTGACTGTATTTAGC
>CAZHRP010000101.1:0-477 GCA_964535055.1 uncultured Chthoniobacteraceae bacterium | reverse complement strand
GCCGGAATTTGGCGATAAATTTCGATAGCGCCATCGATGTCACCGTCTGCTTCCCGATTTGCTGCCTGCCCGAGCATGGCCGAGCCAATCAATGGATGCTCGGGATGCTGGTTTATAAATTGCTCCAGTAACTTTTTGGCTTCTTCAAGTTGCCCGTCGGTCCTGGCCTGGGCTGCTAATTCCAATAATGCGTTGCCGGCTACCGGCTGGTTTGCGTGCTCGGCTACTACGTTCCGGAGCATTTCCCCGTCTGTCGCAGCTGCATAACTTGCGGTCGCGCTGTCGATGGCATTTTGAATCGAAATCTGCCATCCCCCAAAACCAACGATGGCTAATAGCAACGCACCAGTGCCGCCAATGATTGCTGTTCTATGCTCAGCAAAAAATCCCGGCAATTCTTCTTCGATTGGCTCGGCTGCTGGTGGCAAAGGTTCTTGATTCATAAGTAAATGCGCAAAACTAATCCCCTGCTGACCG
>CAZHRP010000100.1:0-8205 GCA_964535055.1 uncultured Chthoniobacteraceae bacterium | reverse complement strand
CGCTTGCCGCCATTTGCGGGGCGCCAAAAACCAAACTGCCGGCAACTACCAGCGTCGCAGCGGCCAGCACGATCAGGTACAGCTTGGTCTCCTCATCGGACCGCCAGCGCTCGAACCTTCGCCGTAACAGCCACGCCAACAGCATGAAAGAAAAGCCGCCGAGCACCATGAACAGGGTGAGCCAGAGTTCAATTGCTACGCTATCGTAGTACTGGATGCTGGCATTATGCGGGCTGAAACCACCAGTCGAAATCGCCGTGAAGGCATGGTTGACTGCATCGAAGGCCGACATCCCGCAGACCATCAGCCCGCTGATGCACACGACTGTCAGTACTAAATAGATTTGCCATAGCGATAGTGCCGTCTCGTGGATTCGTGCCTTGAATCCACCCGCTCCATAGCCTGATGATTCATGCCGGAAGATTGACTTGCTACCAACCCCGAGGAACGACAGCACGGCAACGAACAACACCAGGATCCCGATGCCACCAAGCCACTGGGTTGCCGAGCGCCACAGCAAAACGCTTGGCGGGTAAGCAGTGAGGTCGGCGATGGCCGTCGCCCCAGTCGTAGTAAATCCGGACATCGATTCGAAAAAGGCCTCGAAAAATGACAGCGAGGGGCTGCACAGCATGTACGGCTGCGCGCCGACCAGCGCGCAGAGTATCCAGCCGATCCCGACCACCGCCAGCGCCTCCTTGCGCAGCAAGCCGTCGCGTGGCGAGTGCCCGGCAAAGTACAGGATGCCGGAGAGTACCAGCGTCACTATTGTCGACACCGAGAAGGCAAAAATTGCCTCGTGGGTCTGCGGGTGCAACTCTTTATCCAGCACCGCAAAGACCAGGCAGCCAAACATCACCGCTGCCAGCAGGAACAACAGCAAGCCAAGGATGCGACTGAGAACCCGGTAATCCATCTGATATCAATCGATCAATTTACGGAATGCCGGCAACGCCTTGTCCGCTACAATTGCGTAGATGGTATCGCCGGCGCGGATCATATCGGTGGCTGCCGGTACGCTGGCGTTCTGTTCATGCAGTAGCGCGACCAAGCCGCTGCCTTGTGGCCAGGCAATTTCATTGACCTGCTTGCCCGCCAATTGCGATCCTGCCGGGACGGCCGATTCGATCAATACACCACACTGATCGAGCCCGCGCATGACACGATAGCCGGCAGTAGTAACAAATCGCATCAGGTCGCGACGCGTGGCCTCGCGTGGACTGACTGCTCCCATAATCCCAAGCTCCTGACCTGAGCGCTGGATTGCATCAGCATAGTCGGCACGATGGATCAGTGCCAGCGTGTGTTCGGTGCCAAGGTGTTTGGCTTGCAGGCAAGTCATCACATTGTCTTCGTCCTGGTCGGTCACCGCCACGAAGAAATCGGCTGCCCCGACCTGTTCCTCACGCAAGTGCGGTAGCGAGGTGGCATCGGCATGGATGACAGTCGTGTCCTGCAAAATTTGCGCCAATTTTTTGCACCGTTTGGGATCACGTTCGATAATGCGCACCCGGTACTTGCCGCTTTCGAGCATTTGGGCGAGTGCCATCCCACATTCACTACCTCCGAAGATCACAATATTCTTCTCCTTGGTATCCGCTGGCTTTGCTTGCAGCATGTGAGAAACTTCACTGAGTGTGCGCGGTTCACCAAACAAAGTGACACGATCATCTACCTGCAGCGAATCACTGGCACCGGGCAAAAAGTGCTGACGCCCACGCTGCACCGGGCCAATACGAATCCGCGGTGGTAAGCCCAGATCGGCTAGTTCGCTGCCAACTGCCTTACTTCCTTCATCCACCACAACCTGCTGCAGCTCGATCCGCCCGCGCGCAATCTCTTCGACCAGCAGCGAGTCCGGGCTACGAATGAATTTGGCCAGCTCAACAGCCGCCAAGCGCTCCGGACTAAATAGGTAATCGACGTTAAAATGCTCACGGTAATTAAACAGCCATTCTTCCTGCTGGATCCCGGTATGTACGCGGCAGAGAGCTTTCCGGGCCCCCAACGCCTTACCCATCGAAGCGGTCACCAGATTGGCATTATCATCACTGGTCATTGCCAACAGCAAGTCGGCCTCGGCGACCATAGCCTCTTCGAGCGCAGCAACTGATGAGCCCGGGCCGCAGATGACCCGCACATCCAGTTTTTCGTTAAGCTCGGCAGCCAGGCTGGCCGACTTGTCGATGACAAAGATGTTATGCGCCTCGGCAGATAGGTGCTCGGCCAGATGACTCCCAACTTCTCCTGCACCAACAACAATAATGTTCATGGGATCCAGTTAATAAGTTTCAATTTTCATTCACCAACTGCCAGCTACCAAGTGACCAATGGCCATTGATAATTGAAAATTGGCAAATGGTTACTCATAACCCCGGTGTGGCACTGCTTCGGGATTCCCACTGGCTCAGCAAATAAAGCACGATATTCGTGCCAAACTTCAGTGAGTCGGCAACCGCCTCCGGCTCGATGTTGCGAAAATATACGTCACGCAGTTCATACATCTGTGCGTTCATGGCGACATAGTTACCCTCCTGGTCCTGCCCTAATTCATAGCTGCCATCTGCCTTGAGCCCGATCTGCCACATGTCACAGTAATTATTCGGGGTATACAGGACAGCGATTGCTTCCATCACCCGCAATACCTCGATCGGTTCAGCCACATAATTCATACCGGGAACAACTTCGGTAACATCCAGCCAATAACCACCTTTAAAGATTGGGTGAGATGCCGGCAACGGCTCAAAGCGAGCCTGCTCGTCGCCAATTACTTTGAGCATCTCACGCCGGAATGCCACATCAAAAGCAGAGCCGCGACCGGCTACTTGACTATCCCCCCAAATGACTCCACCCAGCCGAATATAACGCTGCAAGGTACGCACCTCCATAGGAGTAAGCTCAAAATCGCGGTGTCCATTAAAAAAAATAAATGGTGGTTTAGCTGCCAGGATGGCCGTCTCGTTGCTCAGGTCGAGGATCACCGGATTGAGATTGGCATCAATCTGGTCACCAGACCACTGCCTGACCGTGTAAGCAAGATTAGTAAGACTGCCTTTGCGAATACGTTCATCACGGACAGTGACCGTGGCATCCCAGTTGCCATTCGCGTACTTGCCAAGAAATGCCGTAAAATCGAACAGGCGCTGACGTTGCACGATGATGGCACTGCTTTCTTCCTGCCTGTCATCATCCGATGACGTGCTGTCAGTACCGCCACCGTGCCCGGTGGCGGCCGTCTGCGGCAGCTCTGCTGCGTCAGGCTGGTTAATCCTCGGAATATCCACAGGCAAACTAAGCTCCGAATCCTGCAAGTTGACGGTCGACAAAATATCGAGATCAAATTCCGTCTGTTCACCTGTAGGGATCAACACTCCGGGTAGAATCGCCGGTGATCCTTTGACTTCGATACTTTTAGCCTGTTCGATGCGCTCGAAGACAACTGTCCCGCCAAGGGTAACTATTAATACCACGTGTAAAAAAAGTGATATGGTAAAGAACGTCGCTTTGCTCAGAGACATCAGGACCTGCCTGATGATACCGGTCTTCTCTTCAGCCTTAGCCATAGCCTGATGCTAATTAAATCTTCTCGGCAAGCAATCCGAATCACTCATCCAGCCGGATCTGGAGCGGCCAGCTTGAGGTAAGTAAATCCGGTCAGACCATCCTCAAATTGTTTGAGCAGTCGCATCGCTTGCTTGGGTTTCAACTGGTCGTTGTGGATGGCCGTGTCAATTTGCTTTTTGAATGATCGGATCAAATAACGACGATCCCACTGGGTCATGGCCAGCACATCTTCAATACGCGATCCTTCGATGACTTCTTCGACATAATAACCGGACTCCTCATCCTCATCCAGGAAGATATGAATTTCAGTACTGCGCCCAAACAGATTATGAAAGTCACCCATGATATCCTGGTAGGCACCGATCATGAAGATGCCAATGTCGCATGTCGAGCCGTCAGCAGGCATACTCATTGGCAGTGTTTCTGTCGCTTCAGACTCACCGACAAATTTGTCGATTTTGCCGTCGGAGTCGCAGGTGATATCGACTAGTGTCGAGCGCGTCTCCGCACCTTCCAGCAAACCCTCGAGCGGTACTACCGGAAACATCTGGTCGAGCGCCCAGTGGTCGAGCAACGACTGGAAGACAGAAAAATTACACAGGATCTTGTCCGCAAATGCCACCCGCAATTCATGGATCTCCTCTGGTAAATTTTTGCTGCTGCCAAATAAATCAATCGTACGCGTGCAGATTTGCCAAAAAATAGCTTCCGCTTTAGCCTTCTGTTCCAACTCCAGCATACCATAAGAAAATAAGTCTTCCGCCTGCTCGCGGAGGTGCATGGCGTCGTGCAGGTTTTCCCGCCGTTGCTTGCGACTGAGTGATTCCAGGATGTCATGCAATTCACGTACGACCTGTGGATCATCATCATTTACTTTACCAAACTCAGCTTGTGCGCGCCGACTGATCTTGCCGAATGCTTCGACGACCAATACCGAATGGTGGGAAACTATGGCGCGCCCACTCTCGGAGACGATGGTCGGTGGCGGCACTTGCTCGTCATTGCACACTTGCTGGATATTATAGACAACATCACGCGCATACTCATCCAGCGTGTAATTCATCGAACTTTCGGAGGTACTGCGGCTACCGAGGTAATCAACCCCGAGCCCACCCCCAACGTCGAGGTATTGGATCGCATGCCCGGCTTTGACCAGCTTGGCATAATAGCGGGTTGCTTCACTCACTGCCCGCTTCAAGGTCGCAATGTCTGAGATCTGTGACCCGATATGAAAATGTACAAGCTGCAGGCAGTGAGCCATATTCTGGTCCTGCAAATGCTTACTGATCTGAACGATTTCTGACGTATTCAATCCAAACTTGGCATTCTGACCGCTACTGGTGGCCCAGCGTCCCGCACCTTTGGCCCGCAACTGCAGGCGCAGGCCGATGATTGGTTCCACATCCATCTCTAGAGCAATCCGGATCGTGTTAAAATACTCTTCGATTTTCTCGATCACGATGACCACCTTTTTGTTGAGTTTGCGGCCCAGCAACGCATGTCGAATGAATGTGCAATCCTTGAAACCATTGCATAGCAACAGGCTGTCGTGGTCTTCATGGATGGCCAGTGCTGCCAGCAATTCCGGTTTACTGCCCACCTCCAACCCAAAATGGTAGGGTCGCCCGGCATCGAGGATTTCTTCCACTACTTCGCGCAACTGATTAACTTTGATCGGGAAAACCCCACGGTATGATTCGGGATACGCGTACTCCTCGATCGCTGCCTGGAACGCCGAGTTCAGCATCTGCACACGATGACGCAGTAAATCCTGGAAGCGAATCACCAGTGGAAACTGCAAATTGCGTTCACGTGCTTCGGCAGCCACTTCCGCAATTTTTATCGCCGGTGCGTCCGGCAGTGGTCGCACCGCAATATTGCCACAATCTGTAATTTCAAAATACCCCTCACCCCAGCCTTTAATGTTGTAGCGGTTGGCAGCTAGTTTAGAATCAGATTTCGATGGCATAAATAGAATACGGTTAGAGGCTGGATATATGTTCTACCTGTGGAATGTCCAGAGCAAGGGCCCTCTGAATGACTTCCAGGAAGGCGTCCGGTCGGTCAGTTAACCCAACCCTCAGGTGGCCGGTACTGCTATCGGGGTTTATCATGTTTTGCTGTTGTAACAGGGACTGCACTGCTACCGCACAATTAAATGCACTATCTACCAGCTTGACCCGAGCACCGACAACCTGCTGCAGGCAACTCTTGAGCAAAGGGTAGTGAGTGCAGCCCAGCACCAGCGTATCAATCTTATCAGCCAGCAGCGGTTGCAAATAACGTTTAGCGATTTGGATGGTTTCCGGCTCATCAAACCAGCCTTCTTCAATTAATGGCACAAATAGTGGACAGGCTCTGGCAGTCACGGTGTGCTGAGTTCCGGAGTATTTGGTAATCGCATATTCATAAGCGCGGCTGGTTATAGTAGCACGAGTACCGATAATGCCAATACGTCCATTTTTGGTAGCTTCAACGGCTGCCATCGCACCAGGCTCGACCACGCCTACAATTGGTTCCTGGAAATCATTTCCCATTTCCCCGATAGCCAATGCCGAGGCGGTATTGCAGGCGGCTACTACCAGTTTACAGTTAGCCTGCAACAGGATGTTGCTGATTTCCCTGCTGTATCGCAACACAGTCGCGGCACTCTTACCACCGTATGGTACCCGCGCAGTATCGCCGATGTAAAACAGGTTTTCCTGTGGCAACAACCGTTGAATCTCACGCAACACGGTCATCCCGCCGATCCCGGAATCAAAGATGCCGATTGGCCGCTGGTTACCACCGCTCATGTTACTGCTTCCAACTTACGTGCTTCGATCCTGGCCAGTAGCTCCGCATGCTTCTGCCTGGTGATCGGGTACAACCAGCAGGCCACCAATCCCAACACCAATGAAATCATCGGCAGCGGCCCGATCGACAGCCGGATAGCCAGCAGTGCGCTGGCCGACTGCTCGGTTATTTCAATACCTGATTGAGCTTCCTGATAACCGGCCGCTGCCAGCACCAGGCCGACAATAAAATTACCCAACGCCAAAGCCGACTTTTGCAAAAAAACAAAAAATCCAAAAAATACGCCTTCACGCCGCTGACCGGTTTCCAGTTCGTCCAGTTCAATCACATCCGGCAGCATCGCATTGGGGATCAGGTAGCCAACCGATACACCGAAACCGGCAGAAAATGCCAGCGAGTACATCAAAACAATTTGTCCAGGCTGTAAAAATAACAAACCAAACTGTGCTGCGATCCAGAAGATCATGCCGAGAAAGTAAACCATGCGTTTGCCCAGTTTGACACTCAGCCAGCTCCATAGTGGAATCATCACTAACGCCGTCCCCTGAACGGTGAGCGCTACCAGATAAAAGTCGGTATTACTCAGCCCCATCCAGAATTTGACATAGATCGGCAGGATCGCAGCAGTAAATTGCAACGCCAGCCACGAACACAAGTAGATCACGCAGACCAGCAAGTACGGTTTGTTGGTCAGGGCAATGCTAATCTGCTGCCGCAAACTCATGGCCTGAGACGGCGGGCGTGCCCGCTGCAATGCCTGCACTTCCTGCAAACGCACTTTCTCCGCCGCTACCGCCGCCTTCCAAATACCCAAAAGACAAATGATCACACTGACCAGTCCAACAATTGCTACCAATACACCGTAGTAAAAAAATTGCTGCTGTGGAGAAGCATTCTCCAATAAGGTAAATACCAGCAATCCCAGTAGAAGACCACCGACACTACCACCCAGCGATGCCCCCATGCGAAAACCCGCCAGTCGGCTACGCTCATCATAATCGTGGCTGAGTTCCGGCAACAGCGCAGAGTAAGGCAGGCTCAACGCCGTGTAAGCCATATTGAAGAATATGCTGATAGCGACAAAATGCCAGAACAGGGCCCAATCGTTATCCGCACCGTAGGGAGGCACCCACCAGTGCAACGCAAATAACAGCGCAAAGGGGAACGAACTCCATAATATCCACGGCAAACGACGCCCCCAATTCGATCGTGTCTTATCCGCCAGCCAACCAACCAGTGGGTCGTTCACCGCATCCCAGATCTTGCCAATCAACAATACGCTGCCGGCAAATGCAGGGTCCAACCCGGCTACATCGGTCAGGAACACGAACAGAAAAAAGATCATCGTGCTGCCGGCCATCGCCGGCCCCAACTCGCCCATGCCGAAGGCCAGCTTGGTGCGAAAATTTAATTTCTGAAGCGATGCTGCCACTGCGCCGCTATTGTCCAAATTTCTTTTCTTTTGGCGAGAGGATTTATTAGTACCTTAAGGTCACTTCCATCCAACTTTGCTTCACTGTAAAAATTGGCAAGCAAGCAGCGAGATTACTACCTATTACGCTGTAACCACCATGCTCAACCGGAGCGCAGCCGCTGCTAAAGCCTGGACTAATATCAGTTCCGCGATAAAGGCCTATAAGTCTGTAAGACCAATTCATAATCGTGATTGAAAGCACGAGCTGGATCTAGGGCTTGCAGTTGGCGCGCAGGATTACGATTACTCATTTGCAGTTTAGCAAAACTGTTTAGAGATCATGTTAGAATCCCCCCGTCCCGCCAAGCGGGGGGGCTCTAGCCCGGATCAATCACAAACTTCGTAGCGAGACGCAGCGTGAGATGCTTGGA
>CAZHRP010000099.1:2818-8228 GCA_964535055.1 uncultured Chthoniobacteraceae bacterium | reverse complement strand
TATTGGCAAGACCTGGTCGCAACCAGTGTTTCTGCTAATCGCAAAGATTTGCGCCAGGCATTTAGTGAAGCCCGCGGCAAGGCACCAGAAAAGTCGACCCTGCTACTGGCAGCCCACCTTGAATCAATCTGCAGTGATTTGCTACGCCAGCTATACCAGGATGCCCAACTGCGTTGATTGTCATAGCCCGACCGGTAGCAATTTAAGAATTAAACAGGACTACAAGTTTGCCCCGCCAATAGAACATGAGATTTCGTAGCGAGAGTTGAGCACTCAATTCCAAGCTACCTGGCGTAGAATCGAAGTGCTTCAATGGGCCCGGCAAAAGCTTTCAATGGGGTTAGGTCTGCCGATGGCTTTAAAGCCGGGTCACGAATGTAGTATTCAAATCCCTTTTTTCCCGCAATGACAACGAAGTGGGTTATCCCAGAGGGATAGCGCAAGCGGACGATAACCGGATTTCCCTGCAATAGATTCCAGTCAATTAGGAAGTGAGATGGGCTGTCTTCATAGTGAGGTAATAAGGAAGACGCAAGTTGTGGATTATACTGCGCGGCTACCTCCCAATAGATCCAGCCTCGCTCAGTGTAGCCATCGGGTCTGGTAGTAAGAAAAGAATTCAGCTTCCCGGGATCCACATCCATACCGCGAGCAGAAAGTGCCATTGCCGCGCTGGCAACAGCACATCCCTCTGCTGCCAAAGAGGCATCCGTAGGCCCGAGGTGATCATTTCCCCACACCGGATCTCCTTGTGCAAAATGAGGAACATTCAAAACAAGTGCTTTTGGAAAAAATAGTCCTCCTGAAGTAGCAACCGGACCCTTCGCCATCCAGTTAGCGGTCCACCAGACAAGTGCTGAACAAGCGATAAGCACCGCAAAAGCAGCTAGCAGGAACGGCCGTAGCTGGCGCGCAAACGTGCGATTCCGTGTAGTGATTTGGGATAATCCTCTCATGCTGATGATGGGTCTACTATTACAATGAAAAGCTATCAGTCAAATTTGTGATGAGATTCAGGTCGTGCGATATGCCAAGAATATGCGGAGGAGCGCAGCTCTGCTGAGTGATGCGAGCAACTCGTGGATTGCGAGGCTCACATGATTTTGTTAATCTGAAACTAATATGCAGCCAATCACACTTACGCTGGTTATGGTTTTCTCGGAAATGTTGCTGCCAGGATCGAAATCTTCAGCTGCCGATGACATCAAAATATCGTTCAGCTGCGTACAGCTTGAGCAACAGCAGCGGGAAGACTACAACGTCACAATCACGGAGTGGGATATTGTCTATGAAATCGAGCCGGAAAACAAAACATACGATGATATGAACAACCTCGCGTTAAGTATAAATTCTTCTTTAAAGATCAAATCCCGGAAAAAGCCACCGATGCGGTTGAGCAGCATATTAATGGCGAGGAGCATGTAGTCTGAAGCGACGTCACAAGTGGGAAGACTAGACGACAATCAGCCATGGCGGAAAGCCAAGCTTTCGCGTAACGAATTATCGCGCTATGCGCGGCACCTGGTCATGCCGCAGGTCGGGATCGAAGGCCAAAGCAAACTCAAGGTTGCAGCGGTATTATGTATCGGGCTAGGTGGCTTGGGCTCACCGCTTGCAATGTATCTGGCCGCCGCCGGGGTTGGTCGCATTGGCTTGATTGATGCCGATGTTGTCGATTACTCAAATCTGCAGCGCCAGATTCTGCACAGCACCAAGGATGTTGGTCGCAAAAAGTTGAACTCGGCACGCGAGTCATTACAGGCGTTGAATCCGGATATTCAGATTGTTACGCACCCGGGCATGTTTACTGCGGAGAACGCAATGGAAATTGCCGACGGCTACGATATTCTGGTCGACGGCTCAGATAATTTCCCCACCCGTTATCTGAGTAATGATGTTGCTTACCTGCTGGGCAAGCCATATGTCTATGGCTCGATTTACCAGTTCGATGGGCAAGTTACGGTCTTTGCGCCGGGTATTGCGGGCGGCTGCTACCGCTGCCTGATGCCGCTACCACCACCACCAGCAGCAGTTCCCAGCTGTGCGGAAGGTGGAGTGCTCGGCGTGCTGCCCGGCCTGGTAGGAACGATTCAGGCGACGGAAACGGTTAAGCTGATCCTCGGGATTGGCAAATCACTGGCAGGTCGCTTGCTGCGGGTCGAGGCGCTGACCATGCGCATTTCTGAAATCGAGCTGCGTCGCGATCTACAATGCCCCCTCTGTGGAGAAAACCCGACTATCACAGTTCCGTTGGCCAACGAAAATGATTGCACTGCACAAAAACCGGGCAATCGTGTCCGCTCGATGACTGCCGACGAGCTTGAGCAGGCCAAGTTTGATGGTGAAGCAATTCAGATTATTGACATCAGGGAAGTCCATGAAAAGCAAGGCCCTGGCTTGCCGCATGCACTGAACATTCCTGCCAGTGAATTACCGGCAAAATTACACACACTTGATCCATCGGGAGTATTTGTAATTGCCTGTAGCAATGGATTGCGCAGTGAGGCATCGCTGGCACTGCTGGCTAATGCCGGTTTTGCAAATGTGCGGCATCTCGCCGGCGGCATCGCCACTTTACAAAACCGATAACAACATGCTTCTTCTTTAGCGCTGTTCATTGGATAATTTTAACTCCCGTTTAATTAATACTACCCCTTTGTCATCAATGAATCCTTGAGATCTAAATACAGGTGGATTACGCTCAGCATTTTATTTGTCACCATGATTGATTGAGTTGGTTGGCAACCATTAGGAGGTAGCTGTGCTGGGAAATTACTTTAAATCATTGTACGAGGACGTAATGGAGCGTTCTTATGCTTCGGCATACGACCTTATCGCGGCTACAATTGATAGCGATTCATCGGTGTTAGATTGCGGTGCCTATAATGGCTGGCTGCTGGAAGTACTGGCCAAGCGGTGTCCCCTGACAGCAGCGGAACTGGTCAGGGTCAGCGAAAAATCTTCACGCAGGGATACGGAAACTGACACGCCGGTTCACCGGCATCTGATTGTTTTTAGTTTTCGAGTCCTGCGGCAATACCTGCAAATGATCGGATTTCAGCAAGTATCCGGTCGCGGCTTTGGGCTATATCCATTTCCGAAATTTACCCAGCCGCTGCTGGAACGATTGGATCCTTACCACTGTCACCAAATGGTCTTTGTGGCAAAAAGACCGCGTGAACAAGCAGTCACGCCGGCTAGCTTGCCAGCTTGCTGGCGGCTGCAAATCCAAGCCAGGCACCAGTGACACAGACTAATACAGAAAGCAGGATATTAGCACCGGCAGTGGTTAACTCGCCATCCCGCAACAGATGAACAGTCTGTAAGCTAAAAGTTGAGAAAGTCGTAAAGCCGCCCATAATTCCGATCATGAAAAAGTGACGGGTCGGTTCGGGGAGCATTAGCTTTGAGGTTGGTTCAGACAGTCCGGCCAGCAGTCCGATCAGAAATGAACCTGCCACATTAACTGTCAAGGTGCCCCAGATGGCATGGCCGAGTCGCGATTCCATCTCGAGAGCAACCAGATATCTGGCGACTCCGCCGAGGGCGCTTCCCAGACCAATCCAGATCAGGGTAATCATCCGGGATTAAGCAGCGCTGACGGATGAAGCCTTAGGTTGTGCTTTAGTGATGCCCAAGGCTGATTCGATCTTGGCGATGGCGGCTGCGGCAGTTAGTCCGTGCTTTTCACGCAAGATTGGGATTTTACCGTGCTCAATAAACTCGTCGGGCCAGCCGATCCTGACTACCGGTACATGGATGCCACTATCGTTAAGGTGTTCGATGATGGAGCAGCCAAATCCGTTATGCAGGACATGGTCTTCGAAGGTGCAGATGACATCGACCTTGCGGGCAAAGAATTCGATGGTGGAAGTATCCAGTGGTTTGATCCAGCGCGGGTTGATTAACGCTGTTGAAATGTCGCGTTCCGTCAGTTGGTCAGCTACCTCTTCTGCCATTTCAAACATATTGCCCAGGCCGAATAATGCGACGCGTTCACCATGCCGCACGATTTCCGCTTTGCCGATTTCGAGCACTTCGGGCTTGTCGGGAAGCAGCGCGCCGGGGCCGGTGCCGCGCGGGTAACGGATTGCGATTGGACCGTCGTCGTAATTTTTCATGGTCCACAGCATGTTGACGAACTCGGCCTCGTCTTTTGGTTGCATGTGTACGATGTTTGGCACATGCCGCAAATAGCCGATATCAAACAACCCGTGGTGGGTTGGACCGTCATCGCCGGATAAGCCGGCCCGGTCCATGCACAGAGCCACATTTAAATCCTGCAATGCGATGTCGTGGATGATCATATCGTAGGCACGTTGCATGAAGGTGCTGTAGATCGTCAGGAATGGCTTCATGCCCTGGGTGGCAAGCCCGCAGGCAAATAATGCGGCATGCTCTTCGGCGATGCCGACATCGAAGTAGCGATCTGGTACGCGCTTCTGGAATTCTGCCAACCCGGTGCCACCCGGCATGGCTCCGGTGATCGCGCAGACCCGGTCATCCTGTTCGGCAAAGTCCGACAATTTCGCGCCAATAATTTGACTGTAAGTGAGTGTCCCTGCCGGTTTGGTTTCGCCGGTCTCCCGCTTAAAGCTGCCGAGGCCATGGAACTTATCCGGCTTCGCCAGTGCCGGTTCGTAGCCTTTACCTTTAGTCGTGAGGATATGTAGAATAACCGGGTCATCCTGAGTCTTTAAAAATTCGAAGATGCGGATCAGCAAGTCGACGTCGTGACCGTCGATCGGGCCGAAATAGCGCAGGCCGAGTTCTTCGAAGATGACGCTGGGCAGGAGTAAGTGTTTGACGCCTTCCTCAAACTTTGCCGCAAAGGAACGTGCCATTTTGCCGCCGATGCGTTCGATCAGGCGGGCTGCCTGGTCATGCAAGTGTTCGAATGTCGGGCTGGTAGTGATGCGGTTGAAATAATTGGCTATCGCGCCCACATTTCGGTCGATCGACCATTCATTGTCATTGAGAACAACGATCAATCGCTTGGTGGACTCGGCAATATTATTTAAGGCCTCATAACTCACGCCGCAGGTAAATGCAGCATCGCCGGCGACACAGACAACGTGCTCATCGCCATCTTTGCGGTCGCGGGCGACCGCCATACCCAAGGCAGCCGATAATGCGGTACCGGCATGGCCTGCACCATAACAGTCATGCTCACTTTCGGTGCGCAACAGAAAGCCGTTTAAGCCCTCATATTGGCGCATGGTATGAATGCGGTCGAGTCGACCAGTCAGCATTTTATGCACATAGCCCTGGTGGCTCACATCAAAGACAAATTTATCCTGGGGTGTGTCGAAGACCCGGTGGAGCGCCAGGGTTAATTCGACCACGCCAAGGTTAGGACCCAAGTGGCCGCCGGTTTGCGACAATACTTCAATTAACCTGCCACGAATTT
>CAZHRP010000099.1:0-2808 GCA_964535055.1 uncultured Chthoniobacteraceae bacterium | reverse complement strand
GCAACTGTTGAGCTTCGAGTGCTTTTAAATCTGACGGCCCGGCTATTTGATCCAGCAGTTTGGTTGCCGGTGGCTGTTGTTGTTCTTCAGGTTGTTGACTCATGGTTAAGTCGATTCGGCATCTTCTTCGGTAGTGGCTGCCTGTTCCGACAGCTCTTCTGTTAGCATTGAACCATTTTCATCCATGTGGATGACCTTGACTCGTTCTTCGGCAGCTTTCAGGGTCGCCGTGCATTTTTGCACCAGACGTACACCCTGCTCATATTGAGTTACCAGTTGGTCGAGTGGTAATTCACCCTCTTCCATTTCTGCCACAATTTTTTCCAGGCGTGCCAGTGATTGCTCGAACGGTTCGTCATCACTCGCCGTTGCTGCAGAATTTGGATTAGGAAAATCGGGCATTATTGAAAAAAGCTTGTTGTGGGCCCGCCACAGCGCGCGCGAACTCCGTTTATGCGGACAAGCTATTCAACTCTTTTTGCAATGCGCTTTTGCGTCGTCTGGCAGCGTTTTTATGAATCACACCTTTTTTGACAGCGCGATCAAGTTCGGACGCCATTTGGTTGAACTTACCCGTAGCGTCTTCCTTATCGCCTGCTGCAATCGCAGTGCGGGTATTTTTCACCCTGGTCTTGCATGCTGAGCGCACTGATTTGTTGCGCTCCGTGCGGGTAACCGCCTGGCGCGCGCGTTTTTCTACTGATTTAATATTAGCCATGCTATACTCTCTGCTGAAATTTGATTATTTAGAACTGTCGACAATCGCTTTCCGATGCATGTTTGTCAAGAAGCGAATTCCCGACTTGAGATTGTTTTCTGTTGGACTTGCCAATCTCCTGCGTTGACCGCGACTCCTGTCTGCTACTACAAATTAAGGCAGCATGAAAAATATCCATATAAACCGCGACGGTGAAAGTCTTGGCGAGTTTGATTTGCAGGAAATCATGACTGGTCTGGCATCCGGAAAATTTCTGCCGACCGACCTGGCCTGGCGACCGGGCATGCCCGAGTGGAAACCTCTCAACCAGTTTCCTGATCTGGATGCGCGGCCTGACGAGCAAAAGAATGCACCGCCCGGGGCGCCACTGGTCGGAACGGAGTCAATTACCATCGAAGGCAATGAGCCGGCCTGGGAGCGGCGCGAGGAGTTAGGCTTTTTCCCGGCGTTGGTGGAGACCACCAAACAGGTGCTGCTGCAGCCCTCGGAGACTTTTTCAGGTATGAAGCACACCGGTGGCCTAGGCAATCCGCTGTTGTATTATGGATTGCTGGGAATCTTTGCAGGTTTGATTAATATCCTGTATCAATGGTTGATCGAGCTGGGCATGGGCAGCTCAGCAGGCGCATTATATGCCGAAGAAGGGATTGACCCTGCAGCGAGTGCCCTTGGTACGGGGCTCGGATTGGGGATGATGGCAGTTTTATTGCCGTTGTTTATTATTCTGGGAATCTTCATCAGCTCAGGAATCAGCCATTTGTTGCTGATGCTTTTTGGTGCCGAACCACGCGGGTTCGAAACAACTTTCAGGGTGACAGCCTATGGTTATGGTGGAGCCAGTGTCCTGCAGTTGATACCTGTCTGCGGCAGCCTGATCTGCAGCGTCTGGGGAATTGTCATCGTTATTATTGGCTTTGCACGGGCTCATGATACATCTATTGGTAAGTCTGCGCTGGTGGTACTGCTGCCGATTTTCCTGTGTTGTGCGCTGGCGATTGGCGGGGTTTTTCTGATCTTTGGCAGCTTTGCCGCGCTGGCTTCCCAGCAAAGCATGTAGCCAAGCGCTGATGAAAATAACCTGGCAACCCAGACGCCGCGGCAGCATCGACTATGAGTTGCTGTGGCTGGCGGTCGGCAGTGCCTCGCTGGTGCTTGGCTTTATCTGGTTGCGCCTCAATTTACCGGTGCCAAGCTGCAAATTTCATGACCTGACCGGATTGCCATGTGCCACTTGCGGTGCGACTCGCAGCATTAATAGCCTGAGCTATGGCAATATTGTTGACGCGGCTGTCTGGAATCCGGTGGTTTTTGGCATGTCATTGATTGTGGCGCTGGCGCTTGGTTACTGTGCGGTCGTAGTTTTATTCAAACTGCCCCGTTTGCGTATCGCGGGCGTCGGCGGCAAGTTCAAGCGTCTCTTGCCGTGGTCGTTTGTTGGTTTATTGCTGGTCAACTGGGTTTACGTGCTGTGGATTAGCCCGAAATTCTATTGAGGTTTTGCCAATTGTTGCTGAAGTACGGTAGTCGGCATTGACGGATGACCGTATTTTAGGGTGAATTAGCTGGAACAACCAGCCAGAGATAGTTACACGCCTAGCATGACATCCGCCGAGTTACGACAGAGTTTCCTAGATTTTTTTAAAAGTAAGCAGCATACCATCGTGCCTTCGGCCAGTCTGATGCCGGGTGCGCCCAACCTGCTGTTTACCAATGCCGGGATGAACCAATTTGTCCCTTACTTCCTGGGCAGTGAGCAGGTCCCGTTTGCCCCGCCGCGGGCTGCCGATACCCAAAAGTGTATCCGTGCCGGCGGCAAACATAATGACTTGGATGATGTAGGGTTCGATACCTACCACCACACGTTTTTTGAAATGCTCGGCAACTGGAGTTTTGGTGACTACTTCAAGTCGGAGGCTATTGATTGGGCCTGGGAGCTGGTTGTCGGGCGCTGGGGGTTTCCGGCCAACCGGCTGTATGCAACCGTTTACCGTCCGGGGCCTGGGGATCCAGCCGAGTTTGACCAGCAGGCTTACGATTGTTGGGAAAAACATTACCGCGCGGCCGGGCTCGACCCGGCGGTACACATTATC
>CAZHRP010000098.1:5837-8236 GCA_964535055.1 uncultured Chthoniobacteraceae bacterium | reverse complement strand
TTCGGCACTGGCCGCTTCGACAATCTTGCCGCGGTGCATCACCAGCACATGGTCACTGACATGCTCAACCAGAGCCAGGTCGTGAGCGATGAACAAATAGGTTAATTTAAGCTCTTCCTGCAGATCCTGCAGCAGGTTGACCACTTGTGCCTGGACACTGACGTCCAGCGCCGAAACCGGCTCATCGCAAACGATAAAACGCGGCTTCACAGCCAGTGCTCTGGCAATGCCGATCCTCTGGCGCTGGCCACCGCTGAATTCGTGCGGGTAGCGTCGCATGCTATCAGGATTGAGCTGCACCAGTTTCATCAGCTCGGCGACCCTTTCTCTTCGTTCAGGTTTACTCATTGCCGGAAAGTGAATTTTCAGGGCTTCAGCGATGATTCGTTCGGTCGACAAGCGCGGGTTCAAGGAACCAAACGGATCCTGAAATACCATCTGAACCTCACGCCGCAACTCACGCAGCCGTGAACTACTCATATGCAAAATATCTTCTCCTTCAAACAATACTCGCCCGCCAGTCGCACGCACCAACCTCAGAATCGATCGACCTACCGTCGTCTTGCCACTGCCACTCTCACCGACCAGCCCCACTGTAGTTCCTTCCTCGATGCTAAAACTAACATCATCAACTGCTTTTACATCGTCGATATGCCGGCGCAAAACTCCGCCATAAACCGGAAAGTAACATTTCAGATTCTCGACTTTTAGTAGCGGCATAATTGACAAATAAATGCTGTGTCCCGTCCTGTCACGCGTGATCCTTTAAACTTAGACGTATCGGCCCACGAAAGTCGGCAGGATCGACCAACTTGCCGCGCTGCGTGATCAGCACTTGTCCACGGTGGGCTAATCGGCGAGCGGCGCAGCGAACATCCTCCATAGCCCGGCGCCAGCCATCGTCCGATGAATGCAACTGCCTGGCTACTTCAGAGGGACAAATAGAACTTCCAGCATCACGCTCTGATAATAACTCGATAACCAATGCTTCGTATTGCCGATGGATCGCCCGCTTGTCTTTGCTCCGGCAACCAGCACTGCAATACTTGACCTGATCCCAACAATCGCGCCACTTGCGACGCCAGGCAAATGACCGGCCACAAAAATTGCAAAGTTTTGTGTCAGCCAACGAAAACTACCTCACTGCAAAGAAACTGGAAAACTTCATCAGCCTAAAAATAGGCCTCATTAGGAAACTGCACACCCAACGTATTTTTGATACTCCCTTCAAGGGCTTCACATAATTCTTCATCTTCAATTATGTGATCATCATCAAAGTGTAGAGAATTGATACCATTTCGCTTCAGTAGCGTGGTATCGATCGGCACGAACACCCTATAAACGTCCAATTGCCCGGAATTTTCGTCAACCGCGCGATCTAGAATGAATTGGATAACTTTACGTAAGCTTAGCCGTTTACTCATGGGTTCTAAGTTCTGTTTTGGGTTTGATAGTGGCCGGAACGATGAGGCTGATGCCGAAAATGAGGCAGGGCTGGCACTCAGGCGGCTGGAATAAACCTCGGTATCTTCCTGCTGATCTGTATCGGTAGTCACCTCTGGTGGTGCCAACTCATCCTCGTCCTGGCCGAGATCGGCGGGAACTTCGTCTAGCCCGATTGCTGCACCGCTGAGAAATTTATCAAAGGTCTTAGGCTGGTCATGATCAACAGTTGACTGTGCGTGCAAGTAACTGGACAGACTGACTGTCACCTCATCCAATAAACCGGTAGCCAGCAGCGCATGTAACGCTGTTATCATTTCTTCATCGCTCAACTCGAAAGCATGCTGCAACTGGGCCACGGTATGTTTGCCATCAACCGCTAACAACAATCCCCACTCGACATTTCTGAGTTCCAGATCTACCGGAATATCATGCAGCGTGGTGTTTACTTTAAATATAGTTCCTTTTCGCATGGTCGCTAATCGTTCGATTTTTCTTCCAAACTCACAGCTATGTAAGCAGTATCAGATTTCCAGTTAAATGGCATTATAAAACTTGAGGATGGCAAACTCAGTCGGTCAGCATCCTCCCTGAAGTAAGACTGGGGCACTGAAATCTTCCAATTGGCACCAAAAGCAGCACTTGCATTACCGGCCAGCACATTTGACAACTCACGCGCCATGTCGACCTGGGTGTGCTCATTGATTTCGGTCTCATTATTAAGTCGCAGCAAATTTACGATCATCGACTGCGGGGCGGTCAGGTAAACGCATCCCGAATACTCTCCGGTGATTTTTACCATGCTGGTGTAATCCAGAAACGGATGCTCCCCGAACTCCAGATAATGCTCGTTCAACGATGGCTGCTCGCCTTGCGGATCCAGCTTACTGAAGTAGTCGAGCGTAATCTGCTTAAACAGTTTAAATTGATTATAATCCATAGATTAAAGTAGCGAT
>CAZHRP010000098.1:0-5827 GCA_964535055.1 uncultured Chthoniobacteraceae bacterium | reverse complement strand
TACTCCATTCCATAAGAATAAAGTCGATGCCTTCGTTAATAGTTCTGGGGGCAGAACAATCCTCAGACACCTTGATCACATAATCATGCCAGGACAAAATCTTCATGACCGCCTGCTTGCCGGTCATGCCTTGACACTCGGCATGGATCAAACTGCCTTCACGGAGGTATAGGCGTCCGCGTTCGGTACTGTAGTCTATAGTCAGAGTACAGGTTTTCCGGTCGACCTGCAGCACTTGTAAGAAACTTTCCAGTCGAATCCCCTGGATGCGGCTTTCGGCCAGTTCGATCGCCTTGTCGATACTGCGCAGCAGAAAGTCTAAATCAGGCGGTTTAGGAATAAATGCATTAGCTCGAATCTTGTTACGCAGCTTGTGGCTGTCCTGCTCACTCTCAGTTAAAACGATCATCGGAATACCATGGTGCCTGTTACTCAATTCTTTCAAAAATTCAGTATTCGCTGAATCCTCAAGCGACTGCGCTACTACGATCAGTTTAGGCTTTTGGCTGGCTGCAAATTCCAGCGCTGCCGCAGCAGAATCTACTGATGCGACCTGAAACTCACTGTTATGCAGCCGCAGCACCGACTCCAGCATCTCTAACAGGAATCCATCATTTTCAGCGAGCAGAATTTTAAGTGGTACTGACATTTATAGATATCGATCAATTAGCAGCTTTGGTAGCGTGTTCAACCAGCTTATTGACAGCCTCCTCGACTTCACTTTCCGTAAAGGGCTTGGTCAAAAAACCGCATGCACCCAAATGAATAGCATCCATCGCTATCTGATGACTATTGAGCGCTGAGATAACCAGGATGGCTGTACTCGGTTGTTTCCCCATGATGGATTCAATAGCTTCCAGGCCATTGCGCTTAGGCATCGTCAAATCCATAGTGACGAGCTGCGGCTGATGCTGGTCAAATAACTCAAGTGCCGCTTCTCCATTTTCAGCAACAATCACCTCATTGATCAGGCCATTTTTGACATTGCGGCTGATAGCATTACGCATGATTAATGAGTCGTCGCATACAAGTATTTTCATGGTTTTCCGTGTCTCGATATTCTAGTCACGCGGCAATAATACCTGAAATGCCAGATAACTTCCCGGTTCATTGTAATGGCGGATTGTTCCACCCAAGTCTTCAATTCTTGATTTCAACAAATCAAGACCAACTCCGCGGCCGGCATGCATGGTCAGCTCAGTAGAAGTTGAAAATCCACTCTGATAAATCAAATCGTGCAAATCCTGCTCGCTTTCTGCAGGCAGCTCCTGGCTGGCAGCGCGAGACTTGAGCAGCTCCAGGTCAATACCTGCGCCATCATCCTGATAAATGACTTCATGGTGTTCCTCATAGCGCCTGACATCCAGTTGCAGGATACCCAGCTCGGGTTTTCCTTTGGCTAGCCGCTGTTCTTCAGTTTCGATCCCGTGCACCATCGAATTGCGCACCAGTTGGATCAATAAATCTTCAATCAATGCTTTGTATTTATCCGGAATTTCGGCTTCTGTCACCCTGCTGATAAAACGTGCCTTCTTACCCAATTCACCCGCTAACCGGGCAACTAGCTCCTCAATTTTAGCCAGCATTCTGGAGCGCTTTTCAGGCTTACTGCCAGCCCCGTCTCGATTGCTACCGGAACCGCTGAAATGCTTGATTAAAACCTGAGTATCGCTGCTAAGTTTGCCTAGCTCGGAAATCTGGGTTGTGAGTTTTTGCCAGCATCCGGATAAGTCAAGCGGCGCCGACTGGAGTTCCTCGATGGTGTCCTCCACGGCGTGCAGCTTGCGAGCTATGTTATCGAAGCGTAAGGTGGAAGCATCACCCTTGAGTGCATGAATCCCTTGAAAAAACTGGCGCAGTGCTTCCTGTAGCGGTGCATCTACATCAGCAGGTTCTGTTTTGAAGGTGCTGTCTGCCCAGTCAAACTGAAGTTGCAGTTTGCGCAGAAACTCACCAAGCTCCTGCGCGTCGGCTTTAAACAGATCTATCATCAGGTCAAACTGGTTGCGTGCCCGGGACTCCTGAGCTTCCAGCTCACGGGCCAACTCCACCTGACGGGTGACATCGGTCACACTCACCAGCACGTTGCGAATCTCGTCACCAGTCAAGCTGCGGGCAAAGCGAAAGCTCAAGTGCCGGGTTAGCAGATCACCACTTTCGTTGCGAATCCGTACCTGCACATTATCAACCGGGTTGATTTTAGTGATCAAACTTTCAATTACTGATGGCTTGAAGAGCATTCCCAGATACTGCTTGGCCACATGGCTGCGGTCATCAGGCAGGATCTCGTCCAAAAACTCTGACAGGTTTAACCCCGCCAGGTCGGTGCGGTTGAAAATCGTTTCCAGTGATGTGGAGTAATCGCCGGCAATGATAAAATTACTATCAATCAGAAACAATCCATCGCTGATGGTCGAAAGAATTTCCCGCATCTGCTGGTTGCGCAAGTTGGACACCTGGACGTCGCCGACCAGCAGATCAAAAAAGTCAACCAGGCCACTTACCTGAGCACCACTATCATTTGTTTGCTTGACCAGAAATGGCTCATAAATCAGTTTATGCGGACGCTGCAAACATTGCTCCACAGCTTCCTGGATCGGGCAATCCTGTTCGATCATCAGCAGGGTATTCTCAAGTCCAATCGCCTGCAACATTATGCCCAGTGGCCGCGAATGGTAAACTTCAATACCAAAACTGCGCCCGACCATCTTAAAATACTGACTGCGCGAAATTGCGCCAACTACAGTATCTTCGCTGACCACTAGAACGCCCGGCAGTTGAGTATCCTGCTTGAATAACTCACCCAGCGTCACACCCTTATCGGCAATATCTACCGAGTGGTGATGGGCAGGCATTTCAGCAACAGTTGACTGTGCGTTAAGTGTTGCTGGCGCAAAGCCTGACAGGGTATCTGGCATGCTAAATATGTTTTTGATTACGATGCCACGGCACAATCATTCCTATGTCACATTTTTGTAACTTGACTACTACTAATCAGGTTAATCCGGATCAGACACCTGCCGACTTGCTGATGGTATGCCAGCTACCTAAAATCTGGATCGGTGCTATAATGAAAAGGTAAATGCTGCAATTGGTAACAATAGGAATTCCCTGCTACAACTCGGAACAGTGGCTTGAAGTAGCCATTCGCAGTGCCTTGGAACAAAGCCACAGGCCGACTGAAATAATCGTGGCCGATGACGGTTCCACCGATGACAGCAGGGACATTGCCAGGCAGTTTGGTGACGAAATACGCTTGATTGAGCAGCCCAACCGTGGGGCTAATGCCGCCCGCAACACCATCCTTTCCCAGGCTAATGGTGAATGGATTCAATACCTGGACGCCGATGACTACCTGATACCGGTTAAAGTCGCCACCCAATTGAGTGAAGCAGCCGAACGAATTGCGGAAGCCGACGTTCTTTATGCACCAACTTTTACTGAAGAATGGTCGCTGGGCGAAGCATACAACAGTACACTAATCCCCATTGATGACCAGGCCGGCATCTACGAACAATGGATTCTTTGGCAACTACCTCAAACTGGCGGTTGCCTGTGGCGACGTACAGCCTTGGAGGCCTTGGGCGGGTGGGATGACGACGCCCCATGTTGCCAGGAACACGAGCTCTACCTCCGCGCGATCATGGCCGGAAAGATTATGGTCTTTACGCCTTCTCCCGGTGCCGTCTACAGAATCTGGTCGGAACAAACACTCTGCCGCAAAGACCCACAGCTGACGATCAAAGTCAAAACCCAGCTCACCGAACGAATGCTAAAATGGCTTGATCAAACCAAGCGCTCAACCAAAGCTACCACGCAAGCCGCTGGACGTGCATTTTTTGAGATGGCCCGAACAATTGCCAAATACGACCTTGAGGCTGCGAGTAAATATCATGACCAATATCAAGATCGCGGCCTGATCAATATGAAAGGCACACCGGCAGCGCCCTGGAAATACCGCCTGGTCTACCGGTTGGCCGGTTTCCGTCAAGCTGAGAAGCTGGCTGCTGCCAGCAGGCAATAAATCCCATGAACCTTCCCGCCTATTCTGTTGTTATTGCGACCCTGAACCGGCCTGAGCCATTACGCATTGCCATGGAATCGCTTGCTGACCAGACTTACTTGCCGGAGAAAGTAGTCATTGTCGATGCTTCAGACAACGACGACACTCGCAGCGTCAGCGAACACTTTGCCCATACTTTCCATCTCGAATGGCGCAGGTCGCATGAGACCAGCGCTGCCCGTCAGCGCAATGCCGGAGCATGCAACGTTAATACTCCGTTGATCGCTTTCATGGACGATGACGTGATCCTTGATGATGAGGTATTTGAGATGCTGTGTCTGCCTTTCGCGCGCATGCAACCGATGCCAGGTGGGGTAGCCGGACGCATTGTCGGTCTCGGCCACAAGCAACCGCAAGGGTGGCTACGACGCTACTACCGGATTCAGGCTGGCTTTTCTCACCGTGACTATGGGGCCTTGTGTTTCGGACCTGCCATCAATACCCTGCCGTGCTATCCAAATGCCGACGGTCCGTTAATCAAAAGTGATTGGCTGAACTCGACCTGCGTAGTCTACCAGTACGAAGCATTCAGCGCGGAACAATTCCCTGACTTTACCGGCTATAGCTTCATGGAAGACGCTCACTTGTCATTGCGCATCGGGCAGCAACAGGAACTTTATTTCCATCGGGATGCTCGCTATGAACACCGTAGCCAATCCAGCCAATTCAAGCGGGATCACATCAACCTGGCACGTAGCAGGATCACCAATCAAAGAATAGTTGCGCACGACGTGATGGGACTCGACGGCTTCGAACTGGGCTGGAAGTTAGCACTGCATCGTTTATTTATCTGCTACAGCTTGTTACGCTGTGCACAGGCAAGCAAGTGGTCGCAGTTAGCAGGAACATGGATTTAATACTCAAATTATGGCGCGGTTTATGTTCACGTGCCCAAATAGTAATTCTCAAGTCATGCGGTGCAACTATCCACGGTCATGTGTGGTTGCGATCTGTCGATATCCCGCATAACCCATGGGACATTGAACTTGGTAATGGTGTAGCTTTGGATCGTGGTGTCAGCCTGATTGCTGTCGGTGAAAGCACCGGCTCATCCCGGATCAAAATTGGTGCCCGCACTTATATCAACCGCTATTCAATTATCGATGCCACGGAGAAGATAGAAATTGGTGCCGACTGTATGCTTGGCCCCCATTGTTATGTTACTGATCACGACCACAATATCAGCGGAGGCAACCGTAAGTCAGAACTGCCTGCTACTGCTACCACTTTGCACGATAATGTCTGGCTGGGTGCCCATGTCACGGTGCTGAAAGGAGTCAGTATCGGTACAGGATCTGTCATTGGTGCAGGTAGTGTGGTTACCCGCAGCATTCCGGAAAACTGCCTTGCAATCGGCTCACCAGCTCGAGTGATCCGGTCGCTGGCTAAGCAATCGACTTAATTTATGCCCCACCAGGTTCCCTGCAGCATAATGATATGCAGCCATAACAGGTGTGCAGATTTGCAAAGATCACTACAGCAACTACAACAGTTAAACCCCGCACCCATAGAAATCCTTGTTTGCCTCGACGCCTGTAGTGATAACACTGCGACAACGCTGGCAGAAAGTTTCCCTGAAGTCAGAACGCTGACCAACCACTCTCCGCGCGGCTCGATTGGCAGCCGTGATCGAATGCTCAAGGCCACATCACAACCCTTTGTATTGAGTCTGGATGATGATAGCTATCCGGTTGAAACCGATTTCCTGGACTATGCCGTTGCCGAAATGGATTCGCATCCACGTATGGCGGTTGCTTATTTTCC
>CAZHRP010000097.1:0-8313 GCA_964535055.1 uncultured Chthoniobacteraceae bacterium | reverse complement strand
CAGTTGATTCTTGTGGCTGCTGGTTTTGGCGACAGCGGTAAATAGCGACTGCTCCTGTTCCTCAATCCAATCATCTACCAGATCCTCTGCTCGACCCGGCTCAATACCAAGGTTTTCGGCCATATTAATGAAAGCATCACGCTGGTCATCGGTCATTTCCCCATCTTCAAGCCCCGACAATTTCAAGAGCCGCACGAATTCGCCTTCCGGATTATTACCGGTCGCAACATTGGTCGAATTGCCTTCCTTAGACTGTGCCAATTCCAGTTCACTCTGCCGCTTGGCACCCGCTTTATTGATCTCGAACTCAACAATCTCACTGATTTCACTGGCGCTCAAACCCTGTTCTATTCCCAGCCGGTAAAGTTGCTCTTCCGAGTCATTGCTCAACACCCCTCCTTGCAGCGAAAAGCTAAGAAACTTGTTGAACTCCGCTTGTGCCTGTTTTTTGAATTGTACCGCCAATTCCTCATCAACACGGCGACGCCGGTCAGGATCCAACAACTCCGCCCTCGCTTGACTTAAAAACCGTGGTGCCTCGTCGATCCCCGCACGCAACATCGCAGCTATCGGATTGCTGGGCTGGTTTTTTAACGGCAGTTTATGCTGCCACCAAATCAGCAGCTTACGGCAGTTGCCCTCTATTTCTGACTCAGTTGGTTTCCCGGTATAGTCCAGGCACAACCGTTCATAAAGGTTTTCAGAGTTATAATTTCTCCAACCGTCCCACTTTTTAGGATCGTCGGGAAGTGGTGATGGTAGGGGCATGCACTATTCCACTTTGATTTCCGCTAAGTCGGCAGTAGCGTCAGCAATTTCATCGTCTGACAAACCGGTATGGCGCGTGATATTTACCGAACTGGTATTACCAAATGCGTCTACCACAACTTCTAAAACCTGGTTGGTATTATAGCGATAGCAAAGTTCTACCGGGGATCCCTTTGGTAGAAATGGCGGCAATTCAATGTGGCAGTTACCCAATGGAGTACACTCTGCCGGCACGCTACTTTCTCCTTCAACTACACGCACAATGACCTTTTCCATGTTAGCGGAGGCGGTCCCAAACGAGTTGATCTTTTCTGCCGGAACTGGTGACATCTTCTGAATCATTGGAAAAACGTATTCTTCCATCTTTTCCTCGTCCCACAGAACAACCCCCAATGTGTGCGATGTAATATTGGTGACCTGGATCAAGCCGCCTTCACGCCCCATGAATTGCCCCCTGGTTTCTTCCGGCAGGCTACGCTCTTCCTCAGCCTTTTCTTCGTCTTCCTCCAAGAGGCATAACGTAGCCTGAATGGCCGCTCCCAAAGCCACTGCCTCATCAACACTAACATCGTCAGCCAATGGCTTGGAGGAAAGCCCTGAAATCATATCCCGTACCATCGGCATCCGGGTCATCCCGCCGACCAGCAGGATTTTGTCAATTTCAGCCCAGTCCATCTTGGCCTCCTCCATCACAATTTCACAAATCGCCTTACACTTTTCAGTCAGCCCTGCCGCGTATTTCTCAAAGTCTTCACGGGTAAGCTCGATCTTGATACTTTTGCCATTGTGGCTGTGCACAATAGTGGTTTTAGGTCGGCTCGAGAGTTGGACTTTGGCGGCCAGTGCCCGGCTTTGTAAATCCTGATAACTCTGCAAATCCAGCAACGGGTTTTCGCCATGCAGACGATCAAATTCCTCTGCCACTAGGTTGACGATCAAGTCATCCCAGTCCTTACCACCAAGACGATGATCCCCATTGGTAGCCAGCATCTCGATGTGGCTGTCTTTGATCCGCATGATAGTTACGTCAAAGGTGCCACCACCGAGGTCAAAAACGAATACCGTCTGGTTCTGGTCCAGCTTATCAAGTCCGTATGACAATGCTGCTGCAGTCGGCTCATTGAGTACCTGCATCACATTAAACCCGGCCAACTGGCCGGCGTGAATGGTCGCCGTCCGCTCGGCATCATTGAAATATGCCGGCACTGTAATAACCGCATCGGTAACCTCCCCATCAAGAAACTTCTCTGCATCATTTTTTAACTTCTTAATGATCAATGATGCCAGTTCTTCCGCTGTGTATGTACGGCCACTAAATTCACGTGAAAAATCAGTCTTACTTTTGCCAATCTCGCGCTTCAAAAAGTCGACAACTTTTTCCGGTTCCGCCACCGCATTCTGCTTGGCATATGTGCCTACGATTGCATTACTGCCATCGAACAGCAAAACCGAGGGTGTAATTCGCTCGCTCTCACTATTGGGTATAATTTGTGGTTTCCCGTAAGTATCTATATGGGCAATGGCCGAGTAAGTTGTTCCAAGGTCAATGCCAACCGCTAATCTTTTACTGCTCATTCTTCTTCCTCATTAACAATTGCTTGTTCACTCCCACCCGAAGATTCTTTTACCAGGCGTCCAATGATCACGTTTTCTGGTCGCAACACGCGGTTGCGCCAGGTGTATCCGCAACGCCTGACCTCCATAATAGTGTCCTTCAAACTCTCGTCAGTCACTTCTTCAAAACCAACCGCCCGCTGATAGCGACCATCCAGCTTGCCCGATGAAAGCTCAATGCGCTCGACCGATAAGCGAGCAAGCATCTCGTCTATGTAATGCAATGTGTTCTCAAGGTTGCTGCGAGGTTGGGACACTTGGTCACCAAGTCCTTCGTCGCTTAATTGCGTGAACACCATCTCCAGGTTGTCGTAAAGGGCTATCAGATCAAGCAGGAACGGCTTTTGTAAACTGTCAACCAAGGTGTCATCCTTGTAAGTTTGTAGTTCCTTATGCATCGCATTAAACAATTTCTCGTTAGCCGATTCCAGAGAAATCTGCTTGCCGATTTGCTCAGCCAGGCCACCGACAGATTCCGACAATTGTTGAGAAAACTCGCCGAACTGCTTCTCAAGATTATCGATGCGTTCGGGCAATCCCTGCAAACTCATATCATCGCCAGCATCGCCTGTATGCTCACCAATATTGGATGCTGCCGATTTAGCTTGCAGTGAATACTTCTCCACTTCAGCGGTAAGCTCTTTCAGCTGCTCGTCAAAATCCGACATACTGTCTGTTTTAGTTTCCTCTGGCATAGTGGTAGCTTCGCGCGCAAGTCTTCTCACACGAAAATCAGATTATCTTTTTCAAGGGTGACTATTAATATAGTAATATTACTTAGTATCAGCAACCTTATTCAATAGCGAGTCAATCAGCCCTGGTATATCAAATTGCCGGGCTTCGACTGCGGGTTCAATTCCGTTAGCCCGGAGAGTTGCCGAAGTGACCGGTCCGATGCTGGCTGCGGCCGCGCCTTGCGGCCAGGGCAAGTTTAACTTTAAAAAATTCTCCACAGTCGAGCTACTGGTAAATGTGATCCAGTTAACCGGCTGCTCCGAGATTCGGGCCAGCTCGCGTTCGGAAAGGTTTTCCGGCAGTGTCCGGTAGGCAGTGACTTTATCGACTATGGCACCCATCGCTTCAAGGTCGTCAGGCAGGATGTCCCTGGCACCGTCCGCACGGGGCAGCAAAATCTTCAGGTTCTCGACTCCGCCAATTTTGCGGAACGCAGCTACTACTTCCTCAGCGACATAACTCTCGGGCATCAAGTCGACAGCCAGCCGGTAATTAGCAACGCATTTGGCTGTAGCCGGTCCGATCGCGGCGATCCTGGCAGCGCCAATCGAACGTGCATCATCGTAGTGACTGAAGAATTTTTCAAAGAATGCCTCGACCCCATTAGGGCTGGTGAAAATAATCCAGTCATATTCGTGGGCGGCCAGCACGGTTTCCTGAAATACTGCCTCATCGAGCGGCGGCGCAATTCGGATCACCGGCAGCTCAATGACCTCGGCACCCAAGCCAGTCAGCGCTCGCGTTAACTTACCTGCTTGCTTGCGGGTTCTGGTAACTACGATTCGTTGCCCCAGCAGCGGCCGGCGCTGCTCAAACCAGGCTAGCTGATCGCGCAGGTTCACAACACTGCCGATGACTGCAACTGCCGGTGCCTGTAAGCCAACTTTTTGCACCCGGTCAGCAACATTATCCAATTGTGCAATTAGTGTCTGCTGGCATCCGGTGGTGGCCCAGCGAATAAGCGCGATCGGAGTTTCCGGCGACATGCCATGCTGTATCAGTCGGGCAGCGATCGCCTCGATCCTTTCCACCCCCATCAACAATACTTTGGTGCCATTGGCGGCCGCCAGCTGTTGGTAATCGATCTGGCTCGACTCTTTGGCCGGATCTTCGTGGCCAGTAAAAACAGTCAGCTGCGAGCAATGGTCGCGGTGGGTAACCGGAATACCAGCGTAGGCAGCAGCTGCATACGCAGAACTGATTCCCGGTACAATTTCAAAAGCCACTCCGGCGGCGGCTAGAGCCTGTGCTTCTTCACCGCCACGGCCAAACACGAATGGATCCCCGCCCTTGAGGCGGACAACCCGTTTACCGGCACTGGTATGCTGGACAATTATTTCATTGATTTTCGCTTGCGGCACACTGTGATCACCCGCTTGCTTGCCTACATAATACTTCTCAGCACCACTTTTACCCCAAGCCAGAGTCAGCGGGTTGCTCAGATAGTCATAAAAGATAATATCGGCTTGCTCGATCAATTCACGAGCCCGGATGGTCAGCAACCCGGGGTCTCCCGGGCCTGCCCCCACCAGATAACAAACTCCTTGCATGCTGCTCATATTCTACTTCCCGCGTTTTAAAATTTCAGCAAGCCTGCTGCCAAGCGATACCGGCCTGCGAATGGTTCCTTCTACCTGCCCGCGCACCGGCTGGCCGTGCGCCCCCGCGAACAATACTGCTTGCAGGCTGAGCAAATCCCCGTCAATGGAAGACTTGACACCAAGTGGCATCTGGCAGCCACCACCCAGGCTGGCCAGCAGGCTGCGCTCAGCACTTGCCCTGGCCTGCGTCCGCCCGTCACGGACACCACGCAGTAGCCGGCGCACCCGTTGATTATTTGTTGTACACTCAAGCCCGATCACTCCCTGACTAACCGCAGGCAACAACTCCTGGCCGAGCGGCTGTAGGTAAAGCGTGCTCGAATTGATACTGACCGGACCCTCGATGGTATATCCCAATCGTAGTAATCCGGCTGCAGCAAGCACTATGGCATCGCCGGCATCACCTGCCGCCAGTTTATCGATTCTGGTCGGTACATTTCCACGCAAGCCGATGACCTGCAAATCATTGCGCGCATGCTGTAGCTGCAGTTGCCGACGCAGGCTACCGGTTGCCACTGTTGCCCGCTGCGGCAAGCCCTCAAGCCCACCGGGGAACTTACTGATTAATACATCCCGCTCATCTTCGCGCGGTAATACGGCTCCCACCATTAATCCCTCGGGAAGTCGGGTCGGCAAATCTTTAAGGCTGTGAATGGCCACGTCAACCGTCCCCGCAAATAACGCCTGCTCCAATTCTTTGGTGAATAACCCCTTATCAAATCGCCCATCCTGCGCTGCAGTTCGCAAGTCCAGGTCCAGCATCCAGTCACCGCTGGTGCGGATGACTTTCTGCGAAATCTGAAGCTTGGGAAATTTTTTCCTGATGGAATTCGCTACCAGTTCAGTCTGGGCAAGCGCCAATGCGCTACCGCGAGTGCCTAGCACAAGTTGCCTGGTCACGCCCTGGCCTCCTTCGAAAATACGTTACCATTGTTGGCTGGTGATCGCTGCTTGCGCCGGGAACGACCATCCATCCAGGATGCAAAGGCAGCGGCATGATCCCGCACCACTTCATCGCATAATCCTGCCTGCAAGCGACGCTCCTGCAGCGAGTTATTCGCCAGTGCCTGCAAAGAATCAATATCATACAGATAAATACCGTCCAGTGCGTTGACTTCGGGAGCAACATCTCTGGGTACTGCTATGTCGATAATAAACAACGGGCGATCCCGGCGACTGCTCAAGCGCGGTTCAAGGCGCGCTTTGTCGATAATGTAATGCGGGGCGGCCGTGGACGCGATGAGAATATCAACTTCCGGGATCTTAGATTCCCACTCCGTCAGCGGTATGGCCTGCCCGTCGAAACTCTCTGCCAGAGCAACCGCCCGCTCCACAGAGCGGTTGGCTACCAGAACATCACTGACCCCACGCGAGACCAGGCTGCGCATGGTGCGCTCACTATTCTCACCGGCACCTACCACCATAACCCGACAATCTTGCAGGTCATTGAAAATTCTACCTGCCAGATCGACGGCCACGGAACCGACCGAGACGGCTCCCCGGTTGATACCAGTTTTAGTACGCGCTTCTTTGACTACTTGAAATGTGCGCTGGAACAATCGGTTGAGATAGCGTCCGGTATGTCCCTGACCGGCAGCAAATTTATAGGCAGACTTAACTTGTCCGGTTATTTCCGTCTCGCCAACGATCATGCTGTCCAACCCGCAAGCGACACGAAACAAATGCTCGGCACTATAAGGAAAGTCGTAACGGTAAAATTCAGCAATTTCACGATTGCCGGCAGCCGCATAGCTGGCCAGAAAACCATCCAACTTATCATCTGTCGCCATGATGCTGTGGCCGCTGCCATAAAACTCAACCCGGTTGCAAGTCGACAGGACAACCGCCTCATCGAGGTTGGCAGCCTGCTTGAACATCGCACAAACTTCGTCCATGCGGCCCGGCGTTACGGCAAATTGCTCACGCACTTCAACGGGGGCTGTCCGGTGACTGATTCCCAGACAAATAATATTGGGCGCTGCCAGTTTACCACTCATAAGCTCAGGCTTAGCTCAATGAAGTAAATGTGATCCAGCAGAAGGCTCCCATGCTCAGCAGAAATCCATAGATTGCTGCCAGTGCCAAACGCTTTGCGTTCAATCCGTTAAATAACCGTGCCAGTAACATTAGCAAATATAATCCTAATACCAGAATCGCAACCAGCATCTTGCCTTTATGCGGCAGGTATCCAAGTGCAAATCCTGCCAAAATACCTACTCCCAGCAGCAGCGTGCCGAGCCATAACAATCGATCAATAACCTTAGTAAGTTGAGTGACCGACGGTAGCTTGTAAAAAATTGGCAGGATTCTGCGAGTCTTCAACATATTATCCTGCAGGAAATACATAATGCCAGTCACACAGGCCAGGCCAAATGCGCCATAGGCAATGACTGAGGTCGAAGCATGCAATTCGACCAGCGGGTTCGGTGGCGGCAGTGGCAATCGCGACGGGGTATCACCCGCAAGTAGTGCAAGAATCAGCAGCAGTAACGCCAGCGGCCCGGTAAAGGCTCCCATCAGTGAAACCCGCAAGCTGGTTCCCACGATCAGGTAAAAGAACACTACGGCCCAACTCAAGAAGATGAAAACTTCATAAAAATTGGTCAGTGGGCATCTGCCCAATTCCTGCCCACGCAGCCACAAAAAGGCAGATTGCATCGCGAATGCCCCCAGCAGCATCCAGAAGTTAAAGCGCACCGGCAAATCTTTACCAGCGCCGATAATATAAATTGTGTAGCCGATAGCTGCCAGCAACTGGATGGTCGCTGCAGCCAATAGAACCCTGTCCATTAGCTACAGCTTGTCGCTGCTAATGGATAAGTCAACCACTTCATCTGCTTACCCTGCCGCCACTAGCCCGGATCAATCAATGCGCCCTATCGACAAAGTCCTGCAATCAGTGTCGTTAGCAAGGGTACTGATGGATATCATCCACGTCCCGACAGGCAATAAACTGGCAAATTTATCCGCCCACTCAACGATTGTTACCCCGTCATTGCTGGGCAGTAATTCTTCCACGCCGGTGGCGATTGCTTCCTGTTCGCTCACCAGCCGGTAAAAATCGACATGATAGACCGGCAGTCGACCCCCATGGTATTCCTGGATCAGGGTAAATGTCGGGCTGGTCACAGAGCAATCACAACCGAGGCCGGCGACTACTCCCTTGGCCAGCTGGGTTTTGCCCGCGCCTAATTCACCGGTCAATCCAAGCACTTCTCCGGCTTGCAATTCAGCAGCGAACTTTCTACCGATAGCGAGCATTTCCGCGGCACTGGCTGCCTGATATTTAGCATCGGCTATCATCAGCTGCGCAAATGATCAAAGCCCAGCCCGAGCCCGGTCGCCCTGCCATCCCGCAACTCGCCGAATGCGGTCAATGGTAAGTCAGGGAATTGCCGTGTCCATGCGGCCTCCAGCCGGTTGGCCAGGCCCTGCGGTACGGCCAGCAACAGCTCATAGTCCTCACCGTCGCTTAGCGCTTGCCTGACCGAACAACCAGGCCGCAACGGCAAGCTTGCAGTATCCACCTCATAGCCGGTGTTACTGGCTGCGGCCAGTCTCGGCAGGTCGGCTGCCAGACCATCGCTGATATCCA
>CAZHRP010000096.1:0-8318 GCA_964535055.1 uncultured Chthoniobacteraceae bacterium | reverse complement strand
GCGGTGCCTTTCAGCACACACGCTTTCCAGGCGTGCACAATCGACCGCTCTGTCACCCATCCATGAATACATATAGTAGTGGTTCGGAAAAATACCTTTGTCTGTGGAAAATGAATTCGCGTGATAGTAATTAACAGATTGCAGGAGTTCGATCAAGCAGCATTAAACGTCGCTTGTTCCAAGCTGCTCCAGATCGAATGCCGCGTGGGCTACTTGCGCGGCATTAGCCAGGTCGGTTTCTTCGATGATGACCGCAATTTTGATTTCCGAAGTCGAAATCATTTCAATATTCACACTGGCATGGCTCAAGGCATCGAACAGTTTAGCCGCAACTCCGGAATGCGAGCGCATTCCGATCCCGACGACACTCAGTTTGGCAATTCCCGAACGCGATTGCAGTCCGCCGGCCCCGATCCGTTCGATAACCGGCCGCAAGGTTTCTTCAGCTTTTTGCAGCTCATCTGCATTCAGGGTAAACGAAATATCGGTTGTCCCCTGATTAGAAATATTCTGCACGATCACATCGATAATGATTTGTGCCTCGGCCAGCGAATTAAATACCGCAGCTGCTGTACCGGGCTGATCCGGCACTTGCAGCACTGTTATCTTAGCTTGATTACGTTCGACGCTGACGCCGCGAATTACCACATTTTCCATTTTAGTTGTCTCCTCTTTGACCAGGGTTCCGGGATTATCATGAAAACTTGAACGCACCTCAAAGGGCACCTGAAATTTCTTGGCAAATTCAACCGCCCGCGACTGCATCACCTTGGTCCCACTGCTCGCCATCTCCAGCATTTCATCATAAGAAATTTCTGCCAGTTTGACTGCTTCCGGCACCAACCGCGGATCGCAGGTATACACACCATCAACATCTGTCAGAATCTGGCACATATCTGCCCGGATCGAAGCTGCTATGGCAATCGCCGTCAGGTCCGAGCCGCCACGCCCCAAAGTGGTAATCCACCCATCCCTGCTCTGACCCTGAAAGCCTGCCACAATCACCGCCAGCCCGCTATCCAGATGCTGCTGGATCTGGCTTGGCGTAATATTGGCAATCCTTGCTCGGGTATGATAGCCATCCGTTTCAATCCCTGCTTGAGCCCCGGTCAGTGAGATGGCCCGGCCACCCCGCCCGTGAATCGCTAATGCCAGCAACGCAATCGTCGTCTGCTCGCCGGTCGCCAGCAATACATCCATCTCCCGCTCCAGTGGGCGCTCGCAAACCTCACCCACTAACTGAATCAGCGAATTAGTCACTCCAGCCATCGCGGATACCACCGCTACTACCTGGTGCCCCTCCGCCTGCGCCTTCATCACGCGCTCGGCTACCTTACCAATCCGCTCGGTCGTACCGACTGAAGTGCCACCGTATTTCTGAACAATCAATGCCATGGAAAACCGGAAATATTGCCTTGCCCGAACTCATTAAGCAACTTTCAAATTATCTTCCTACACAGCCCATTGCCAGTGCCTATTATCTGCGCACCAGCAAAATCAATGACCATCCCCATAATCTGCTGACCACTCATAAATTACCTTTCATTCACCGCAGGATCCAAAAATAATAACCCATCTTCATATCATGATTTGTTAATTTGTTATTGAATTATAATTTTCAGCTGATAGTTATATGACGTGGCTATTGAGACAAAAGATTTTGCGGGTATTGAGCAGCAACTGAGTGAGGAGTTGGAGCGGCGCATCCTGTTATTGGACGGTGCGATGGGTACCAACATCCAGTTGCATAAACTCGAGGAAAATGATTATCGCGGCGAGCGTTTTGCCAAGCATTTCAAAGATCTGAAGAACAACAACGATCTACTGGTTTTGACCAAACCGGACGTCGTTGCAGAAGTGCATCGCAATTTTCTGGCGGCTGGTTCAGACATCATTGAGACCAATACATTCAATGGCACCGCCATCGCGCAGGCCGATTTTTTCATGCAGGATCCGGATGGTTCAAAAGATCAATCATTCTTCAGGCAGGCTGTTGACAATCCTGAGATCGCTGAGCTGGTAAGGGAGATCAATATTGAAGCGGCCCGCTTAGCGCGCCTGGAAGCTGACCGCTGCGCTGCTGCCACCAACCAGCCGCGCTACGTAGCCGGGGCTGTGGGACCAATGCCGGTAACGGCTACGATGTCCCCGGATGTGAACGATCCGGGATTTCGCGCGGTCGATTTTGATATTCTGGTGGATGCCTATGCGCAACAAATCGATGCGCTGATCGAAGGTGGCGTCGATATCATTCTGGTGGAAACTGTATTTGATACTCTGAATTGTAAGGCTGCTTTGTTTGCGTTGGAAGTTGTGGCCGAGCGGCGCGGGATCGCGCGTCTGCCATTGATGATATCATTTACTATTACCGATGCTGCAGGTCGCACTCTGAGCGGTCAAACCGTCCAGGCATTCTGGAATTCGGTTGCCCACGCCAGACCGCTAAGCGTCGGCATCAACTGTGCACTCGGCGCCGATGCGATGCGCCCGTACATCGAAGAGCTATCACAAATTGCTCCTTGTCATATTAGTTGTTACCCGAATGCCGGCTTGCCCAATCCGCTGAGCGAGACCGGTTACGATGAGTTACCCGAACAGACTGCGGCCTTTCTCAAGGATTTTGCAACCAGCGGATTTGTCAGTGTGGTGGGTGGCTGTTGTGGTACTACCCCGGAGCATATTGCTGCAGTCAACAACGTCATCAAAGACTTGCCGCCGCACAAAATTCCGCAAATCGATAACTTGATGCGGCTGAGTGGCCAGGAAGAATACACCCACGGCAAGTTGGACCGCTTCCTCATGATTGGCGAGCGCACCAACATTACAGGATCCCCGAAATTTTCCAAGCTCATCAAGGCTGGAGATCTGGACGGTGCTCTGGCGGTAGCCCGACAGCAGGTCGAGAACGGTGCTAACGTTATTGATATTAACATGGATGAGGGATTGATCGACTCCGAGGACATGATGGTCCGGTTTCTCAATCTGGTTGCCGCTGAGCCGGATATCGCCAAAGTGCCAATTATGGTCGACTCCTCAAAATGGGAAGTTATCGAAGCCGGGCTCAAGCGCCTGCAGGGCAAGGGGATCGTCAACTCGATCTCGCTAAAGGAAGGTGAAGATGCGTTCCGCGAACGGGCTCGCCTGATCCGCCGTTACGGTGCTGCTGCCGTGATTATGGCCTTCGATGAAAACGGCCAGGCCGCAACCTACGAAGATAAAATCCGCATCTGCGAACGCGCATACAAAATTCTTGTTAACGACGTAGGCTTTCCACCTGAGGACATCATCTTTGATCCAAATATTCTGACCGTGGCTACCGGTATCGAAGAGCACAACAACTATGCCGTCGATTTCATTGAAGCGACCCGCTGGATCAAACAAAACCTGCCACACGCCCACGTCAGCGGCGGTGTCAGCAATATCTCGTTTTCCTTCCGTGGTAACAATCCGGTACGCGAAGCCATGCACTCCGCATTTTTGTACCATGCAACTGCGGCCGGTCTCGATATGGGTATCGTGAATGCAGGGATGCTGGAAGTGTACGATGAAATTCCCAGGGATATGCTCGAGATGGTCGAGGATGTCCTGCTCAACCGCCGCGATGACGCTACTGAGCGGCTGGTCGACTTCGCCGAAAAATTCAAGGGTGGCGGTAAGAAAAGCAAGGAAGCAGACCTTGCCTGGCGCGACCAGCCAGTCGAAAAGCGGCTGGAGCATGCTTTATTGAAGGGAATTACAAATTACATTGACCAGGATACCGAAGAGGCGCGCGCCAAACTCGGCCGTCCGCTGGATGTCATCGAAGGACCACTCATGGATGGCATGGGCATTGTTGGTGACCTCTTCGGCGAGGGCAAAATGTTCCTGCCACAGGTCGTCAAGTCTGCGCGCGTAATGAAAAAAGCTGTTGCTTACCTGACGCCATTTCTGGAAAAGGAAAAAGAAGAAAACCCAGGCCAAAAAGGTGCCGGAAAATTTGTCATCGCCACGGTTAAGGGTGATGTCCACGACATCGGCAAAAATATCGTTGCCGTCGTACTCGCCTGTAACGGCTTCGAAGTTGTTGACCTCGGTGTGATGGTGCCCTGCGATAAAATCCTGGATGCCGTCAAAAAAGAAGGTGCGGACATTCTCGGACTTTCCGGGCTAATAACCCCATCGCTGGATGAGATGGTTCATGTGGCCAGCGAAATGGAACGCACCGGACTCAAAATTCCATTACTGATAGGCGGCGCTACGACCAGTGCTGCACATACCGCCATCAAGATCGCTCCGCACTATTCCGGCCCGATCGTACATGTGCTCGATGCTTCGCGCTCAGTGCCGGTATCTACCTCACTCCTATCTGACAAAGACAACAAACGTTTTCTCGACGAAAATGCCAAAAAACAAGCTGCGCTGCGGGAGCAGCATGGTGGTGGCAGCAAAAAAGCAACCGTCTCTTTGGCCGATGCCCGCAACAACCGCCCGCAACTCGACTGGTCCAACTACGCGCCACCGCAACCGGCCTGGCTCGGTAACCGCACCGTAGGCAGCGGTTCCAGCCAGCAGGATAAGCTCACGATCGAGGAGCTGGTCAATTACATCGACTGGACGCCGTTCTTTCATGCGTGGGAAATTCGTGGTGTCTGGGACATGCAGACCGAATCGCTCAAGACGCGCAACGCAGAAGGTGCCAAGCAGGCTCAGGACCTTTATATCGATGCCCGTCGCATGTTGGAGCGAGGTGTCAAAGAAGAACGTTTTACTGCGCGCGGGCTTTACGGGTTCTTTCCGGCCACTGCCAACGGTGATGACATCACTATATGGACAGATGATTCGCTAACCGCAAGCTCATGCACTTTGCATACCCTGCGCCAGCAACTAGCCAAAAAAGATCCCGGCAAACCACACCTGGCACTGGCCGACTACATCGCTCCGCATACCGCTGGCAAACCCGATTATTTAGGTGGCTTTGTTGTTGGTATCCATGGTGGTGATGAGTGGGCGTTAGAACTCGAGCAACAGCATGACCCTTACGAGTCGATCATGGTCAAGGCGATTGCCGACCGACTGGCCGAAGCCTTCGCTGAGTATATCCATTTTCTGGCCCGCCGCACCTGGGGGATTGAACCGGAGGAAGGCTTGACCAGGCAGCAACTGATCCATGAGGAGTATCAGGGAATTCGTCCGGCCCCCGGATACCCAGCCCAGCCTGATCACACCGAAAAATCCACCCTGTTTGAGTTACTGCAGGCTACACCGGCTACTGACGTCAGCTTGACCGAAAGCATGGCAATGCACCCCGGGGCAGCGGTCTGCGGACTGATCTTTTCGCACCCTGAGAGCCACTACTTCGCCCTCAGTGACCTGCAAAAAGATCAAATCGAGGACTACTCGGCCCGCAAAGGATTACCGGTCGAAGTCTGCGAGAAATGGTTGGCTCCGTGGCTTGGGTATTAAAGCTTGGTCTTAAGAAGAAGATACAATTAACTTCTTGGCTCACCGGAGCGTACCGTCATTTCGGTTGACTTCGTTGTCCGCTGACAGATGCTAAACACGTTACTTTTTAACGCTATGAAATCGCACTCCTTTATTCTATCGCTGCTGGTGCTGGCTTTGGTCAGTTCATGCAGTACTGTCACAAAAATCCCTACCGTGTGGCAATCACCCGGTTACTCCAGCGCCCCCATGGATCGGATCATGGTTCTAGGTATTGGTCGCAACGAAATCAACCGTCGACTGTACGAAGAGACCATGTCCAGTGCGCTCGCTAAGCGCGGGGTACAGGCCGACCGCAGTTACACGATTTTCGCCGACAGTACAAAGCTCAGCGAACAACAGATCAAACGAGCGCTGGCCAGCAACGATTACGATGGGATTCTAGCAACCCGACTGCTCAAGGTAGATTCTGAGACACGTTATGTTCCCGGCCGTACTTACACTGTGCCCGGCTCTTACTACCGTGGGTTTTACGGGTTTTACGATTACAGCTGGAACGTCGTGCGGGAGCCCGGCTACTACGTTCAGGATAAAATCTACCAGATCGAAACTGTGCTATACGCAAAAGATAGCATGCAACCGGTGTGGGCTGCACGCTCCGAAACGATTAATCCAAATTCATTTGAGGACGGGGTAAAATCGTTCAGCAATGCGATGCTCAAACGACTGGCCGCTGATCGCATCATCCCGTAAGCAAGCGGCTATTGGATCGATCTACGCTTACTTTTTAGCCGGTTGCTCTAGCATCAATACCTTGTCTCCGGCCAAAGTAACTTCCCATTGGCGCTGAGCAGTTGCTGCGCTCCATTGATGTTCGCTTTTCCAACTTCCACTTAGCTCGAAACGCTGACCTGTGGTCGTTACTAAAGCATTTGCAAATTCCTGAGCCTCAGCCTCATCTTCCCAATACGTCCGCAGCTCGACCATCCGGCCGCCATCAGACCGGCTGACCCGGTAACCGTCACCAACCCAGCCCCTGGCTGCTGCTTCTGCTTCACGAGTGGTCATCCTCTGGCCCAATAGCACCCTGATTCCAAACTCGCCGAGTACATTGGTCCCGATCAGGCTCTGCCCTTCTGGCAGCTGCTGCCAGTCGACCGTCATCGGTACAAACTCAGGGTTATCAAAATATTCCTGTGGGTGCAAAATCTGGCGGCTGGAATTGGGAACCCTCTCGAATGCTTCAGTGACTGCTCGCATTCCACCACGCGCATACAACGCCATCGCAAATTGCTGTCCCTGGACGTAGGGAAACAAAAGGCTTTCACGCATGTAAGCGGGTGCTTCGTTCAGCGCCTCCATGCTTTGTGAGAATACCCCTGAGAGAAGTGACGGCAGAATATTGTCGCTTTCCATGTCTTCGGTAAGAAACAAGGTCATGGCGATCGAGGCATCACCCTCGATCAACGATGTTGCTGCAAGCATCCTGTCGTCGTTTGTGTAATCTTCGAGTGGTAACTCCTCCAATGCGAAATGCTGGTCTTGCAAGGCATGTACTAACTCATGGGCAAGTATCATGCGGTTGATTGCATCATCCAGGCGCTTGCCCTGAAACATAAACAGTTGATCGGCATGCTGATCATAAAATGCCGCAACCTGCTCGGTGAATAATTCCATGTAGGATGCCTTGATGTCGTACCCCTCAGGTAACAGCCCGATCGCTGCGTAAGTTTCACTCAGGTTGGCAAGTTCGTCGTCGGTAAATAATTCGTCGATCTTTCGACTGATCAATTCCGGCAGGTCTTCACGTGCCAGCACCTGAAAATCAACTTCGTCCAGAAATTCCAGCTCACGAATCTCAACAATTTTTTGCATCACTTCTGCCCGCGCTTCGCTCTGCAAGACATCGAGTTCCCGGTTGCGAACTTCAGCCAGCTGATCCGCCAGTCGCTGACGCTCACTGTCCAGCAGATCGGTGCGCTGTTGCAGAAAGTCGAGTTGGTCTTCCTTGGTGGCCAACTGATTCTGCTGCCAGTACAACCACGCTGCCAGGCCGCCAATGGCAATGATGAGAACGATTACAATCTTATTCATGACAAATAGTTTTTCTATCCGGGCATAATTCGGTTCCACTCATTGCGTGGCTGGATGTTCCCGCAAGCGCTGCGCAATCGCCAGCAACTCACGGGCGGCCGGGTTATTTTCACCATCAGCAACTACCGGCTTTCCCTGGTCAGCACTTTGACGGGTTTGAATATCAATCGGCACTTTACCCAGCAATGGCACTCCCAAGCGGTCAGCCTCACGCTCGCCGCCACCTTCGCCAAATATTGCATACCGCCGGTTATCCGACGGGCACTCGAAGTAACTCATATTCTCGATCAAGCCGAGTACCGGGACATTAACCTTGCCAAACATGCCAACCGCTTTGCGTGCATCGATTAATGCCACTTCTTGCGGGGTGGTAACAATCACTGCTCCGGACAGGGCAACGGTCTGCACGATGGTCAACTGGATGTCACCCGTGCCAGGCGGTAAATCAAGCACCAGGATATCCTGCTCACCCCACTCGACATTGCGCAAAAATTGCTGGGTGTAGCGCGTGACCATTGGCCCACGCAAGACCGCCGGCGAGTCACCTTCGAGAAAAGCACTCATCGTCATCAGCTTCAACCCGAACCTTTCAAATGGAATTATCATATTCCGCTCGGTGGCGTACGGTCGCTCGTCGATGCCAAACATTAAGCCCACGCTGGGACCATAAATATCACAGTCACACAATGCGACCCGTGCACCTTGCAGCGACAACCCGAGTGCCAGGTTGGCGGCAATCGTTGATTTCCCAACACCGCCTTTGCCACTGGCAACCGCAATCACATGCTTAATGCCATCAATTT
>CAZHRP010000095.1:927-8408 GCA_964535055.1 uncultured Chthoniobacteraceae bacterium | reverse complement strand
ATGTTGGGCTCTTGGAACAGGGAACGCTCGAAATGGAAACCGTATCCATTCCCCGCCCGGTCCACGCCAAGCGCCGCCAAGTCCCCCCGCAGCGCCACCGGCAAGGCCGCCTGGAATGCGAGCGGCACGGGCGGCTCGACCAGGAGCGTGTCTTCGATGATCCCGGCGGTGCGGTTTTCGGGCGGCTCCAATTCGGTCACCAGGCCCCAGTCCGTGGCCCGGTAGACCTTGCTGCCCACCAGTAAGTAATCCTCCGACATCGATACTGAGAATCCCTCTGAAGGGAAGCTGGCGAGTGCTCCATTCGGGTTGAGACGGTCAAAAACAAAGACTCCCGTCGGGCCAACCTCTTCTTGAAAGGCCCCGCCACAGCCCACCCGAAGCCAACCGTCACCACTGGTGCTGTCACTTTGTCGCCCTGTCCAGCCAGCGGATCAAAAGTGTAGATCGCCCCGGCATTCACGGCCACGTCATCATCCCCGGGTGCACCGACCACGATCCATTCATCGTCTGCTGCCACCGCATAACCAAAGGCGTCATTGGTGTCCGTGTCGTCCGCGAACAGAGTGTAATCGTCGTTTCCATCCTCTTCAAAGAACACATAGGCCACGCCGGACGTGATCTCATTGCCGTCCTCCTGCGGAGCCCCCACCACCAGTCTGCCAGCACCGAAGTCCATCGACTGCGCAAAGCGGTCGCCATTGATCTGATCGTTGGCCAGCAATGGCACTCCGGCATCCCCCGGATTGGCAGCATCGTGGCGGTAAGCTGCCTCCTGCCTCGGCACCCCCACAAGCAGCCGGTCCTCAAACAACGCCACGCTGAGATCCTCGCCCGCACCCTCCTCGCCGGCCGGCAGCAGGAAGCGCTCCTGCTGCGCCAACGACGCCAGCTCAAACAGGTAGAAACTCCCCTGATCCATCGTCTCTCCATCATGTAGCGACGCCCCGACCAAAGCCCGGCCACCCTGCCCGGCCAATGACGCGCCGAAGCGGTCAAAGGCCTGGCCATTGTCCGCCAGCAGTTTACCCAACCACTGTCCACTCGGCAGCGCGAACACCGAAACCGAGCCGCTGTCATTACCGAGATCATCGTCGCGCGGCACCCCGACCAAGGCGCGATCTCCCGCGATCGCCAGCGCCGCCCCGAAGAGGTCGAAAGCCGCGCCATCCGGCGCCGTCCACTGCCGCAACTCGTCAAAGGTGAAGGGGTCGAACTGATAGACCGCACCACTTTGGGTGCCCAGCGGATCGGCATGCGGTGCTCCTACCAGGAGAGTGCCACAGCCCATCGCCAATGTAGTGCCGAACTGGTCCTCCTCGGTCACGTTCCTCGGCATCAGCTTCGCCAGCTCCTCGCCCGATAACAAATCGAACAGGTAAACCGCGCCACCATTGGGCGCTCCTTCATCCTGGCCGGGCGCCCCGACTGCCACACATTGTCCGTCGATGGCCACCGCCGTGCCAAACGCATCGCCTGCCGCTGCGTCAGAGGCTTCCAGCCGCATGAGTTCCAATCCCGTCTGGAGGTCGAACACGTAGGCTGCCCCGGCGTTGCTGCCTCCACCCGCATTCCCGGGCGCCCCGATGATCGCATAACGCCCCTGGATCGCCACCGCGGCTCCGAACCGGTCGCTTGCCGCCGAATCCGACGGACTCAGGAGAGTCGGCGTGGTTGATGCTCCCACGAATCGGTAAACCGCGCCGCCATTGACCTGCAGGCGCACCGAGAAGCTGGACTGCACTTCGAAGTCAAAGGACCCTTGCGCCAAGAGCTGGTTCCCGCCGGCACCCGCGACCGTGAAGCTCGCGTTGTCGTCGTCACCGGCCCCGCTGACCAGCGCGCCGGCCACCGCCACGTCGAGACCGAAGCCAGCAAAGCCGCCGATGCTGGCCGGCTGCGTGATGTCGCCAAGGGAAGCCCCGGTTTCTGCATCAAAAACGGCCGCCCTGGCACTCGCACCGAGGACGGCCTTGCCATCGTCCAGCGCGATCGCCTGGCCGACGCTACCGCCGCTGGCAAAGAAGTCGATCGTCAACTCGGCGACCAGGTTTCGACTGTGGTCGAAGAGATACCCCTTCTGCACCGGGACCTCGTTCGGGGCGGAAACGAGTATCCTGTTGCTGCTGATGCGAACGATCTCACCGAAGCGCCAGTTCGCACCGCCGCCTTCCGGGTGCAGAATTTTGGCCGTCTGGTTGCCGGTGGCTGTGTCGAAAAGGTAGACCGCCCCGCTGTTGAGATCGAAGAGATAGGCTTCTCCTGCGTCCGCGAATCCCACCGCGCCGAGTGTACCGTCGATGTCGAGTGCATTACCGAACTGCTGCGGGCCAAAGACCGGATTCTCGGGCTCTAACCGGCGCAACTGCACTCCCGTCTCCGCGTCGAAAACCACCACCGATCCACGCGACGTGTTGTTGTCGCCGAGCAGGCTCACCATCAGGAAGCTGTCGTTCAACGCCAGCGGATTGCCGAGGAAATCAAACGGCTCCCCTTCGAAGTCCACCAGCTCGCGCTCCAGCTCTCATGTTTGCGCCTGCGCCCCCTGCACCAAGGCCCATGCACCCATCAGGCGGACACAATGCCGCGCTAGGTTTCGCCATTTCTTCATCATCAATTCTCTGTGTAAAAAATCTGGACTGCTAGGAAATCGCTTTTTTGATTTACCGGGCCACCATCCTGTCGGCGCCGGGGTTGGAGGGAGGAATTGGGGGCTTCGGAGGCTTCGCTACGCTTCGCCCGCCCACGAGGGGAGGAAGGGGCGAAGGATGCGGTTATGAGTGTCATAGCGGGATTTTTTTGTAGCAAAGCGGCCTTTGGCAGTCAAGTTCGAGTGTGGTTCCTGGTCGATGAGGGTGCTGGTTCGTGATGCAGGCACGCACTGTTGCGTAACCGATCGCTTGCTGGATAGGAATCCAGTGATTAGGAAAGGTTCGTTAGTTGCCGGGTCAGCGATTTAGCCCGGGTATTCGGCTGGCAGAGCATCCGGCTCGTCGGCGTGGCATGGTGATACTAAATCTTACATTTTATCTTCTAACTTCTCCGCGCATGCGCCTCACACCCACAGATTCCGATCGAGGGTGCGGTATTGGATCGCTTCGGAGAGGTGGTCGGGGGAGATATTGGTTTTGCCGTCGAGGTCGGCGATGGTGCGGGCAACTTTTAATATTCTATCGAAGGCGCGGGCGGAGAGTTGCAGTTCGGCCATCGCCATTTTGAGCAAGTCGGTGCCGTCGGGGTCGAGCTGGCAGAACTCGCGGCTTTGGCGGGTGGTCAAGCGGGAGTTGGCAACGGTCGCACCATTGCGCTTCGCCTGGACTCTGCGGGCGGCGACCACGCGCTCGCGGATGGTTGCCGATGGCTCGCCGGCCGGCGCCTGGCCGGAGAGTTCTTTGAATTCGACCGCCGGCACTTCGATATGAATATCGATGCGATCAAGCAGCGGTCCGGAGATCCGTTGGCGGTAGCGTTGGATTTGCGCCGGGGCGCAGCGGCACTCGCGGCGCGGGTCGGAACTATAGCCGCAAGGGCACGGGTTCATAGCGGCCACCAGCATGAAGCGCGATGGGAATGCCATGGTGCCGGCGGCGCGGCTGATCACGACCTGGCCGTCCTCGAGCGGCTGGCGCATCACTTCCAGCGTTGAGCGTTTGAATTCGGGCAACTCATCGAGGAACAGCACGCCGTTGTGGGCGATTGAGACTTCACCTGGCGCCGGATTGGCAGAGCCGCCAAGCAGACCGATATCGGAGATGGTATGGTGCGGGGCGCGGAACGGGCGTGCGGTGATTAACGAGCTACCGGCACCGGTCAGCCCGCTGATGCTGTGGATCTTGGTCGTCTCCAACGCCTCATCGAGAGTCATCGGGGGCATGATCCCCGGCAGGCGTTTGCTGAGCATGCTCTTGCCTGAGCCGGGTGGGCCGATCATTAGCAGGTTGTGGCTGCCGGCGACCGCCACCTCGAGCGCGCGCTTCGCCTGTTCCTGGCCGCGCACCTCGGCGAAGTCATTGCCGTCCGAGGAATGATTCGAAAACAAAGCATCACGATCGACCGTGGTGCGCACCATACCCTCGCGGGTTTTCAGGAACTCGATGATCTGGCGCAAGTTATCCGCACCGAAGACATGGATGCCGTCGACCACCGCCGCCTCGGGTGCATTGGCCGAGGGTACGAAGAGTGCCTTGCGGCCAGCCTTCCTGGCTGCGATCGCCGCCGGCAGCACCCCTTTGACCGGGCGCAGCTTGCCGGTCAACGCCAACTCGCCGAGGAACGCGCAGCGAGATAGCCGCTCCTGGTCGATCTCCTCACGCAGCCCAACCATGGCAACCGCGATCGGCAAGTCGAAGACTGGGCCTTCCTTACGGGTATCAGCAGGCGCCAGATTGATGGTGGTTGCGCCATGCGGGTACATGAACCCGCTGTTGGTGATTGCCGATAGTACCCGGTCTTTGCTCTCTTTGACCGCGGCATCCGGCAGGCCTACTATCACGACGAGAGTTTTCTCACCACCGCCACAATGAGTCTCAATTTCGACTTCATAGCCGTCAACCCCATGGACTGCGGCGGAATAGACTTTGGCGAGCATCTAGTCGCTGTATCAGAAATCTCCTGATAAGACCAGAAGAATGCTAGCCTGAATTACTGCCTTCTCGCACCGGACAGAATAGCTTGCGAGCAGAGGAGGGCCGCCCCGTTGGGGCTCATGTTCTGGTGTTCCATGTACCCGGGGTTTCACCCCGGGCTAGTATAAGGTTACCCCTTCGGGGTGTCATTGGGACGTGGTTACCCCTTTGGGGTGTGCTACCGTTTCCGAAGAGTAAGTATCCTTTTCATAATCATTCTCATTTCCGCAACACTGTTAAGAGGTGGTGTTGATACCAACCTCGGAAAAATTTGAGCAAATGAATGGATCTGATGGCTAAAAAGCTGTGAATGATCACAGCAGTCCGAGGGCAGGTATACAGCCTGCAAAATAAAAGCTACACCAATGATTTCTTGCGGGCTTTTGGATTGCTGCAATGCTTTGCAGCTTTTCCAGTGAGGCACAACCTCCAGGTCAAGCATTCCTGTAGACCTCTTTAGTGATGACATAAGCAGGTGAGCATGCTGACAGTATGCCAAAGAATAAGTGCTTCCTTCGCTTGGGATTCACAGGGCAGGTTGAGCGCTGGAGCCATCGTAAAAATATGGGCGCTGACGGATTCGAACCGCCGACCAATTGTGTGTAAGACAACCGCTCTACCACTGAGCTAAACGCCCTGAAATGAATTAATAGTGTACCAGTCTAATGAAATTTCGCAAGTCTGTAATCACGAGAAATTATGCTATGCTGAAGAACATTCTATGTGTATTATTAATAGGGAATAGCTATGTGATTAAATCAAAATACTAAGGCTGGACAAATATTACCATGAGCATGATGAACATCCGCACTTCAGAATTTAGCAAGTCGCGCAGGTTGCTTGGTTTCACTGTGATAGAATTGATGATTACAGTTGGCATCATTGCATTACTGGCTGCGATTGCGATTCCGGGTTATGTCCAGGCGCGCCACTTCGGTATGCGCTCTGCTTACGTTACCGAGTTACGTCGTACCTCAGATGCTTTTGAGATGTATGCCAACGATAACGGGTCGATGCCCCCAACCAGTATTTCCAATCCAGCCAACTTGCTGGACGATGCTAATCGTGCTGTACCTGGCGGCCTGGAAATCTACATGCCGAAGAACTCTTCGTGGACCTCATCGCCGCCCATTGCTCCCGGTGGTTTGTGGGGCTGGATTAATACCGAAGATTTTGCCGATGACATCTCGGGTACCACCGGCACCGTGAGCTACGGCGGTTTTATCATCACAACCAATGTCCAGGCCACTGCCGAGCAGATGGAGTCAATCGATACGATTTTTGATGATGGCAATATCCTGGACGGCGGCTTTTTGTTCAATGTGACATCGACCGGGCTGGGCACCGCAGTGTACGGTGTCGAATAGGAAAAAGTTGGCAGATATCAGTTGGCAGTTGGCAGTTGGAAGTTGGCAGATATCAGTTGGCAGATATCAGTTGGCAGTTGGCAGTTGGCAGTTGGCAGTTGGCAGTTGGCAGTTGGCATCTGTCATGGTTGCGACGGGGTGTGAGTCTGCTTTATCTTTAGCGCATTAATCTTTTCAGTATTTTTTTGCGTCACGGGCTTGCTTTTGAGTAGACTTGGGTGCTAATTTGAATACTGTTTATAAGAACGGTATTTTTTAAAAACTCGGGAGAACTAACAGATGGCTACGAAACAAGCAGCAAAACAGGCACCAGTTGACGACAAGGGAGCGGGAGCGAAAGAAAAATCGGCTTCAGCCAGAGAAAAGAACCTGGATTTGGCGATCCAGCAAATAGCAAAGGACTATGGTGAAGGAGCCATCATGCGCTTGGGTGATGATGCTCAGTCTGATGTACCGGTGATTCCGACCGGCAATATTTTGATCGATCGGGCCTTAGGCGTTGGCGGTTTTCCGCGTGGCCGGGTGGTTGAAATCTATGGACCGGAGTCGTCGGGTAAAACAACATTGACGCTGACTGCGGTAGCCCAGGCGCAAAAAGCTGGAGGGCTGGCGGCCTTTATTGATGTCGAGCATGCGATCGATCCGGCCTATTCCAAAAAACTGGGAGTCAACCTTGATGACTTGCTGGTATCACAACCGAGCTCCGGTGAGGAAGCCTTGCGAATTTGCGAGACCCTGGTGCGTTCTAATGCGTTGGATGTGATCGTCATTGATTCTGTGGCGGCGTTGGTCACCAAGGCAGAATTGGATGGTGAAATTGGTGATACGACGGTTGGGGCTCAGGCGCGCTTGATGTCGGCCGCGCTGCGAAAATTGACGGCCTTGATTGCCAAAGCCCGCACCTGTTGCATCTTTACCAATCAGATCCGTGAAAAAATCGGAGTTATGTTTGGCAACCCTGAGACGACACCGGGTGGTAAAGCACTCAAGTTTTATTCGAGTGTGCGGGTGGATATCCGCCGGATATCTTCGATCAAAATGCCAGACGGGACGGTGACCGGCAATCGCACGCGGATCAAAGTGGTCAAAAACAAAGTAGCGCCGCCGTTTGGGCAGGCGGAATTTGATATCATGTATAATGAGGGGATTTCTGCAGTCGGGTCACTGTTGGATCTGGCGCTCGAAATGGGTGTGCTGGATAAACGGGGCTCCTGGATTTCCTACTCTGGCGATCAACTGGCACAAGGTCGCGATGCGGCTAAAGAGGCGCTGAAAAACGATGAAAAATTATACCAGGAGATCCACGATAAAGTATTGGCAGCGCTGGCGGAGAAAGATGCAGGAGCTGGCAACTAACTAAGCGGCCCTGACTTGCAGCCGTGCGATCTGACAATACTAACCACTTGCGCTTGCTGACAACAAAGCTGGCGGATGCCTGCCAGCCACCGGCGCAATGCTTGCCGAGCATGATTTTTCTGGCGGGTCTATT
>CAZHRP010000095.1:0-917 GCA_964535055.1 uncultured Chthoniobacteraceae bacterium | reverse complement strand
AGTGTTGGTGTTTTGCTGGTTTTTTCTTGGTACATTGTTGCTCAAGGAAACCAATCTCAACCGGATTGCCGCCGACCAGCAGTATAACATCGAGCTGGCTAAAGAGATGCAGGACGACTGGTACCCGCACCGTAGTAAGGGAATAGTCAACCCGTTGTGGCCGTGGCTGGTTGCCAAGACGGTGCTCAGTGAGCGGGACGCTACCACCTATGCGTCTGGGCGTTGGCTCAATTTGATCTTAAGTGGTGGGCTAATGGTTGCGATGGCGGTGGTGGTGCGTCGCTGGTGGGGGGAATTGCCGGCATTGTTACTGGCGGGAGTTGGCGGCTTTGGAGCTTTTTTGGAACGGTCGGTGTATTTTCAGCCGGAACCGCTTTATTATCTGCTCAGTTTTCTGGTGTGGGTCTGCATGTTGGTCAGTTTGCGCTACAACCCCTGGTGGTTGATGGTAGCCATCGGCTTGCTGGGCGGCTTCGCTTACCTGGCCAAGTCTGCCATGCTGCCGATGCTGGCCGGCTATATTGGGGTTAGTTGCGTGCTTGCAGCTCTGGCAATATTCATGCCGAATCGAATCGGCAAGTATTTACCTGCGGGGTGGCGGGCATCGCGACAGATTGTCGGCTTAATCATTGTTGCGGTGGGATTTGTGGCAGTGATCAGCCCGCTGGCCTGGTACAATACCCGTCAATTTGGTTCGCCCTTGCATTCGTGGCCGTCCTACTGGATGTGGCAGGATGATTTTGGTCAAGAGAGTATTCCTTTTATGGCCGCGCATCCGAATGCGGCAGCACTTGCTGCAATTCCTGAGGATGAAGTGCCATCTCTGGGCAATTATATTGCTACTCATACCAGCTCGGAGATTCTCGAGCGCCTGACCACGGGCATGGCTGCACGGCTGCACGAATTTTTTTATCACG
>CAZHRP010000094.1:0-8458 GCA_964535055.1 uncultured Chthoniobacteraceae bacterium | reverse complement strand
ATGCACGACCGCCTCGTCGTGTGAGGAAGAAAAACACTGCTTTCACGCTGCTCGAACTGCTGATCGCAGTGGCATTAGTCGCCCTGTTATCGACGATGCTATTCACCATCCTCGATGCCACCTCGAAGCTATGGAAAGATAACGAGGCGCGGGTCGATTCCTTCCGCGAGGCACGGGCGGCATTGAACTTCATGGCCCGCGAACTGGGCAATGCCTACACCGGGCAGATTACCAACATCGACAGTTTTGTCCTCCAACCGACCACCAGCGAGGTCTCCCAGAATAATATCGCCAGCGACGATAGCTGGGCATCCCGCCTGTTCCTGCTGGCTACCCTGCTGCCGGATGCCCAAGACCCCAACAGCAACAACTCCGACCTCTGCGCGGTCGGCTACTTCCTCGCCTACACCCGCGACCGCACCGCCTTCGCACCCGCCGGTGGTAGCGACTCCGAGGGCTCCTACAAACTGTTCCGTTATTTCCGCTCAAGCGATCCGACCTACGACGCCCTGCAGTCCGGAGCCGCGCTTTTCGAGGCCGATCCAAGCGTCGACGCCGAACCGCTCGCCCATAATGTCACCCGCTTCGAAATCAAAGCCTTCAACTACGATGCAGCCGGTGGCCTGGTCGAAGAAACCAACCTGCCATTAACCACCCGTCCCGATGTGCTGGAAGTTTCGCTCACCGCGCTCAACGAACGCGAGGCTATGACCCTGCCGTCGCAAGCCGCCTGGGAAGATCATAGTTCCAATATCCATCAACAACACGCCCGTACCTTCACCACCCGCATCCATTTGAATTGAAGTAGCTCACACCAAGCCACGAAGACACTAAGAGGTAACTAATGAGTAAGAAAAAAACTGAAACATTTCCGGATGGCTATAAGCCACTGCTAGAGAAAAAATATACTCTTCGTGGCTTAGTGCCTTCGTGTGCAAAATATTCCCAACGCGGCGCCGCCCTCGTCATCACCCTGCTGGTCGTCTCAGTCCTGACTGTCATCGTTATCGGTTTCCTCGCTTCGATGTCGACCGAGCGTATCACCGCCGACTCCTACTCGGCCCTGACCCAGGCGGAACTGGCAGTGGATGCCGGCACCGCCGATGCCGCACAGCTGATCAGCAATGCCATACTCGATAACCCGTGGCACGGGATCGGCGTAAAGCACGTTCCCGAAAATAGCAATTCCGATATGCTGCCAGCCGTACTTTTCGGCGGTACCGATACGACTGCTGAACCACGCAGTGACTTCCCTCAAGACCCTCCTGAGCGTCCTACTTCTCCAATTCCTCTATTTTCTTACGATTATGAGAGCTTTGACGACAGCAATTCAGTCGACCTCAACTTCCAGCGTGATAGCGACGATGAAAACGGCTGGATCGGCGCCCGGATCGATGTCGAGGAGGAGGAATTAATCCGCGAGCCCGCTCCCGCCCACTGGGTCGAAATCCTTCAAAACCCTGACCTGGACGAGCAGTCCGACCCGAATCTCGCCAATTACAACCCGGTGGTCGCCCGCTACGCATTCTGGATCGAGGACGAAACAGCCAAGGTCGACTACTCGGTCGTCGGCAATGACAATAACGGTGGCTCATTCGAACGCAGCAACGAAAGCAATACCACCGATGATCTCGATATCGGTGCCATACCCCTGACCTTCCTCACCCCGCTGAACTATCCGAGCGACCTGGCCCGGGACATTAATTCCGACATTGTCGACTATCAAAGTGCCAGCTATGCCACGTTTAACGACCCCCGGGTCTTAAACCAGACCAGCGAAGCCTTCCCTGGTTCTCCGGAAGATGTCGCCGATACCGTAAAATTCCACGCCACGACATTTTCCCTTTCCAACGACCTGACGATGGCCGGTCGCCGCCGCGCCAACCTCAATGCAATCGTCACCAACTCAACCGACCCGGACGTGATCGCAGCCGATATCGACGATATCGCATACGTCATCTCCGGCCAGCATGTCATGCTGTACAACTATGACGACCCCGAAGATCAGGACGCCGGCGCCCACCCAAACTTAACCAATCAAGCCCATGACGGCATCTTTCTGGATCAACCGGAAGTCGTGCAGGATAGCGATAAAGATGACCCGGATTACTACGCGCCAATGCCCGAGTTTGGCGAGCGCTTCTACTCCGGTAACGCCTCCGGCATCAGCACTGAATTAAAACGCGATATCTACCTCAAAAAAATCGCCGCCAATATCCGTGACTACATCGATACCGATTCACAACCGACTTATGTTAATGGCACGCCTTTCTTTAGGCCGGATCCTACTGGTCAACCATCTACTTCTTTCACAGTCGGAGAAGTGATAAGTAATATTAGACCTACAAACGGTTTGCGAATAGCTGACTTCCCTCCACAAGCCATTGGAAAAGAAGCTGTGCCCTACTTTTTAGAACATGCTTGGAGGGGTTTTGTAGAAGAGTGGGAGGAATCAGGCACTGGGGATGACGCACAAGTTACTGCGACTATCCGTATCGATCACTATTTTGAATTCTTAAACCCAACCACAAAAGATTATACTGCTCCAAATGGTACATTTATTAAAGTTTCTGAGATGCCTAATTGGAAAACTGGTTCGTTTCCAACTTTTAGCTTTGATGACTTTGTAATAGATATATCAGGCATTACATTCGCGGCTGGATGCGCTACAATAATAACTACCAACCCGGATGACCATCCTCCCAGTCTTATATTAGACGACAGCAGGTTGTTTGTTCGAAATGCTGACCCAGAGTCTGGAGTGAGGATAGAAAATTTAATTAGTAATGAAGTAACTAGTAATCACTTAAGTTTTGAGCTAGATGGCCGCAGCAGTTCAAGTTCAATTACTGACTACGTCACTGTAATGTTTTGGGCTACAGATTCTGGATTTATAGATGTTTTTCCAGCTCTAGGAATTAGCCTTCGAAGCGATACGCGGTGGAATATTACTGACAGGGGCAACAACATAGGAAGCAATACCCGTTTTGTATACGCAAGTTCTATAGGAGGAAGTGGTACTAGCAGAAGCGGTGATCCAAGAAGCCTATCCGAGCAACTGGATTTTCAAGACTACAACGAAGGAAATAGCACAGACAGGACGCGTTTTTTTGGCTCAGCTCAAGGTCATCGTGATGATGGAAATGCTTCTGAAAATAAAGACTGGGCCAGTAGCCCAGTGATGGGACAGGCTGGATATGGCCCGGATGAGACAAGTTTTGGTGTGGCTAGATCCTTTTACACAGCTCCAACTAATTGGCCTGATTTCAATAGTCAATTAGAAGATACAGCCAACACGGCATATTCTGTAATTCGGGATAATGTAATGACTTCAATAGGCGAATTAGGCCATATCTACGACCCTCACAGAAAGCGCTCATCCGACATCCGCCATGCCCGTGGCGGTGGCCGCAGCCTGAAGATCGGGCAACAGGATGATCTCATACCAAGCACCCGCTTTGGCACATCCGGTGCGACTACGGAATGGTTTAATGCAGCCTGGCGGCTGTGCGACTTATTTTCTGCGGAGGATGCCGCTACGGATGTCTCCAGTGCTTCTTCCCGTGGCCGGATTAATATTAATGGTGCATTGCGCGATAACGGGGTGGCGATAGCCGCCGCGCTCAGGGAATTTGTATTCCTGCAGGCTCCGGATGGTGACGTGGCACGTGCCGGGCGCTCGCTGAGCAATTCAGAAATCGAAAATCTGGTTGGAGAAATTATCGACTACCTGGAAGCTAACGGTCCGATGCTCGAGCGTGGTGAACTCTCGCAGTTGGAGTTTTTCTCTGGTTCCCAATTCAACCAGAGAGCCGGTGGCCAGCGCGGCAACACCAGCATCGACCGCAGTCGGGAAGAAATCTTCCGGCGGGTAGTCGAACTGATTACTACCCGCAGCCTGTCATTCTCGATCTACTGCCTGGGTGAAGCAGTCAGGCAGTACCCGAATGGCAACCTGCAAACCGAAGCCCGCAGCGCCAAGCGCACGGTAATCCACCTGCTGCCACAGACCGATGCCAGCGGTACTCCGACTGCTTTGGATGACTCTACCGACGTCTCAGCCACCCCAACATCATTCCGTATCGAAAAAATCCATGAAAGCCGACTCTTCTAAACCGGGCCTGCGTCAACCAGCAGCAGGCAAATTCAGCAACCGACTATCTGGAGTGCGGTGGCTTGACACCGCCTTCACCCGCCGGCCGGTGTGCTGGATAATTGCTTCAGGTATCGCACTAATGCCATTTATCGCCTTCGCTCAGGACAATGTGGAGCGCGCGGAACCGGGTACCATAAAGGTACCGGATCAAGTCGAAATCGAACCCGAGCAAGAAGAACTCACTGCAGAAGAACAGGAACTTCTGGCCGAACAACGCAGCAGATCCGGTTTCCTGCGGCTGTGGAATTTTGCGATCAAAGGCTCAGGGGACGGACTCGCTGTTTTTATTGCTCAGGGCACCAGCGTCCCGCCCGCCGATCAACGGCTCTGGCTGGGTCGCGGCAGCCGCCCGGGCGAACTGCGTGACTACGCCGACTTTGCGCCGGGCACCTACAATATCTTTGTCATGCCGGACGCATCCCGCCAGGGCAACATGGTGCAACTGGCCGATGAATTCGAACCGGAAACTGACAACCTATTAAGCTCAAGGGTGCCGCTCAGAATCAGGGCCGGCGAATATATGACGGTCCTGGTTTTTGATGAAGGCGGTAAGCTCGCCGCCAAGGTGCTGGATGATAGTGCCATGGAACCAAAAAAATTGCGGCTGTTTAATTTCACCTCGGAATTCACCCCTGATGTTGCCGCGATCGTCGGCGAAAAGCGTGCCAGCATCGCAGAGGGCTTGCAGGGTGAGCTGGCCGTCGAACTGCCGCCGGAAGCCGGCATTATCACTTTTGAAGTTGCCTACCCGACCGGTGTGCAGGGATTCATCGGACGCATGAACGTGGAGGGGGACTTTCGTGGTGTCCGCTCCTGCTCACTGACTGTCGCCTATGACCGCTATGGCAGGCTCTCCGCCCGCCTGGTCGAAGACGCCCCACTGAATTGATTCTGCTGGCAGGGTGTAAAAAAACCGTACGCTCTTATTCTGACCGTTTGCGCCACGCTGCGATGACCTGGTCGTATTGTGCCAGCAGGTTTTCGATATGCAATGCCGGCCGGAAAGTTTGCTCCCACAGCTTCTTCCCCGCCTTGCCCATTTGTTTGGCATAACCCGGACGCTGCAGGAGTTTCTTGAGCACTTTGAGAAATTCACGCTCACGATTGAAGCAAACGATCCGCCCGTTTGTACGGTCGACCAGCCAGCTGCGCACCCCGCCGGTATCGTACGCGATAACCGGCTTGCCATGCGCCATCGCCTGGATCCCGCACAATCCGACCGGTTCATTCCAACGCGATGGAAAAAGCACAATCATACTCTGATGAAATAATTCACTCAACTCATGCCCTTCTAGCGCCCCCATCACCCGCACCCGCTCTTTCAGGTTGTGCGAATGCACATACGCCTCCACCCGCGCGCGATCCGACCCGTCACCGACAAATACCAGCTCAACATCATCCGGTAATTTTTTAACGATCCGCAGCAACATCCAAACCCCCTTGTTGGGTACCAGGCCACCAGGATGCAAGACCAGTCGCCGCGCCGGTCGCAAGTTGCGCCGCCGCAGCGCTTCTGGCTCCGGCGCATACAATGGCAGGAACGTGATGCTATCACGCGCGATCCCATTATTGACCAGATTTTCCAGAATAACCTCGCTGGCTACCTGGATCCCATCCAACTCGTGCAGCGACTCCAGCAGGCTGCCGACTTTGCGATAAGCAATGATATTCGCTAACGGGTTAAGCGATCCACAGCGATTCACATAATGACAGGCGAGGCAGGCTGCCGCATGTTTACTGGTGCAAATCCGGCGTGGCAACTCATGGGTCATCGCCCCGCCCGAGCAATAAAAGGTATGGTTATGGACGAACCGTACCACCGGTGCTGTGGCCTGCAATTGTCGCTGCAAGGCAATATTTTCCATGCCATGCAACTGGATAACATCCGGCCGAAAATCACTCAGAATAGCATCCAGCCTGGCCGCAATTTCCGGGCTGCTGCCGGCTCCGTAACCCAGATAATCAAAAACATAACCGGTCCCCTTAAAACGTGCATTGGAATTCCGCGAGTGCACCAACCCGACCTGCTGCCCGGCTTCCCGCAGTCGCACGGCCACATCCGCCACATACTGGTTGCGCCCGCCGCCGGTGCCTCCCGCATTTTCATTAAATAATAAAATTCTCATGCTCGCTTGCCTGTCCCGGACCGCTCCAACATCCCCCGTGCGTGAGTCAACGCCGCCTCCCCGCCGCCAAGCATACGCGCCAATTCCTGCTCGCGCATGGCATCATCCAAGACCATCAGGCTGGTGACCGTGCGCCCGTCACTCACCGCCTTGCTTACCTGGAAGTGATCGTTGGCCCTGGCCGCAACCTGCGGCAGATGCGTGATACACAAAATTTGCCGACAACCCGCCAACTCGGCCATCACTTCACCGACCGCGTGCGCCACCTCACCGCCAATATTGGCATCAATCTCGTCGAACACCAAAATTGGCACACCTACCCGGCCAGCAATCGCCGACTTCAGTGCCAGCATAACCCGCGAAATCTCACCACTCGAAGCAATGTCACGCAGCGGTCGGGACGGCTCGCCGATATTCGGTGCAAACTGAAATTCTACCTGCTCGCAGCCGTCCGGCCCCGGTTCGCTGCGCTGCTCGATTTGGATCTCAAAGCCGGCCCGCGCAAATCCTAACCGCGCCAGCTGCTCGCGCACATTTCCGGCCAGTACCCCGGCTGCTTCCTGGCGTTTGCTACCCAATTGACCGGCTAGTTGCGCCCGCCTGGAGTTACATTCATCCAATTCTACGGTCAACCTGGCCAGCTCTGCACCACGACCTTCAATCTTATCCAGGCGTTGCCGCGCTTGCTCGGCAAATGCGATGGCTGCCGCCACACTGCCACCATACTTGCGCTTAACAGTCTGCACCGCATTCATCCTTTCTTCGATCTCAGCCAATTGCGCCGGATCGATATCCAGTGACTGCGCGTAATCGGCCAGTTCGGCAGCCAGCTGTCCGATTTCGATCAATGCGGACTCATGGCGTTCCGCCAGTTGCCCTGCAGTCTGATCCAACCTGGCCAGCTCACTCATCGAACGCTGGACTTCGGCCAAGCTGCCGGCTACCGACCCTTCCTCACCATCCAGGATTTCTGCTGCCTTCGATGCCAATTCAATCAGCCGCCGCGAATTGCTCGCCTGCACATAGCGTTGTTCCAGCTCGTCTTCGTCGGCCGGACTCAGCTCCAACGCCTCAATTTCTCCCAACTGATGACGCAACAGGTCGATTTCACGCTCCAACTCGGCTTCACTGCGGCTCAGCTCATCAAAGTCCGCCTGCAGCTGGCGGCCTTGCTGCCACAGCTTGCGGTATTCATCGAGTTCTGACTCTGTTCCGGCAAAACTATCCAGCACGGCCATCTGACTGCTCACCGAAAACAGACTTTGGTGGTCATGCGGCCCATGCAAGTCCACCAGCCGTTCACCCAGCTTCTTGAGGACACTGAGCGTCGTCGCGCCGCAATTAATAAATTGTTTATTGCTACCGCTTACTTCTACCACGCGCTTCAGGATCAGCTCTCCGTCCTCGCAGGGTTCCAGCCCTTGCTCCTCCAGCCAACTGTCCAGCGCACGACTTTCCGCCAACCGCAACACTCCCTCGACAACACATGACTTCTCACCGCTGCGCACCAGCGAGCGGTCGGCACGTTCGCCCAACAGTAATTGCAGGGCACCGATAATCACAGATTTGCCGGCGCCGGTCTCCCCGGTTATGGCTACAAATCCGGTTCCCGGATGCCATTCCAAGTGGTCAACCAGGGCCAGATTACGAATTCTTAATACTGAGAGCATTGCGGGTAATGCCTGATTGTGCCAGTCTACACCACTATTGGCAATTCTATGAGCGCAGTTAGTTTCACATTCCTTGGCAGCGGTACCTCTCAGGGAATCCCGGTAATCGGATGCGATTGCGATGTGTGTCGCTCAGATGACCCGCGCGATAAGCGCCTGCGAGCTTCGCTGATGATCGAAAGTAACGGCAGCCGCTGGGTGATCGATACCGGACCCGATTTTCGCTGCCAGTGCCTGCGGGCCGAAATTAACCACCTGGATGCCGTTGTCTACACCCATAGCCATACCGACCACATCATGGGCTTCGATGATTTACGGCGTTTTTGCACACTCAAGAATGGCTCGATCCCGATTTATGCTTCGCGCCAGACACTGGCCGATCTCTCCCGCGCGTTCGCCTTTGCATTTGATGGCAACCATCGCTATCCAGGCTATGTACTGCCCGACCCGCACCCGGTCGACCAGCCATTCCAGCTGGGTGGCTTGACCATCACTCCCTTACAGCT
>CAZHRP010000093.1:1998-8555 GCA_964535055.1 uncultured Chthoniobacteraceae bacterium | reverse complement strand
CCAAGCACCTCACGCTGCGTCTCGCTACGAAGTTTGTGATTGATCCGGGCTAGGGTCGCCCCGTTGGGGCTCTCAATTTGGTGTATCATTTACCCGGGGTTGTACCCCGGGCTGGTGTAGAGTTACCCCTTCGGGGTGTATGAAGTCTGGAATATGGAGTAATACTAATTACTAACAGCTGTGAAAACTTTACAAAAATGATAGTATGCGACGAAAAGCGGATGAGGGTTAGCGGTACTGAAAGGGAGGGAGAAAATTAAAAATTTCCTATTATTAGTATTGCTAACCTTGAGCAAAATTCAGACAATCAAACTTCGCTAACTATGAAACCAGTCATCTTTAATAATACTGTACTGCGCGACGGCCACCAGTCATTGGCCGCGACCAGAATGCGCACATCACAAATGCTGCCAGCCTGTGAAGCGCTCGACCAACTTGGGTTTGGTGCGCTGGAGACCTGGGGTGGGGCCACGATTGACTCCGGCTTACGCTTTCTCGGTGAATTTCCGTTTGACCGGCTGGATGCCATCAAAACCAAGACCCCGAACACCAAACACATGATGCTGTTGCGGGGGCAGAATATTGTCCAGTACGCGCACTTTCCGGACGATGTGGTTGAAGCCTTCATCAAAACCAGCGCCGAGCATGGAATGGATATTTTCCGGATATTTGATGCACTCAATGACCCGCGCAATATGAAGTGTGCAATCGATGCGGCCAAAGCAGCGGGCAAGGAGGCGCATGGGACGATCTGTTACACCACCAGCCCGGTCCATACCATTGAGACGTTCATCGAGATGGGAGTTACCCTTGAGGAAATGGGTGCGGATACCATAGTAATCAAAGACATGGCGGGGCTGATTCCGCCTTATGTAGCCTATGAAATTGTTAAGGGTATCAAAGCCAAGGTTAAGATTCCGGTTTGGATTCATACTCACGATACTGCCGGTCTCGGAGCATCGACTTATATGGCAGCGGTTGATGCTGGGGTCGATGCGATTGACGTCTCGATTGTGCCATTTGCCAATGGTACTGCACAACCAGACTGCATTCGCATGCTCGCGTTGTTGGAAAATCATCCACGACGACCGGATTTTAATGAAGAGAAAATTGTGGAACTGACGCGCTTGAGGGAACATTTCGAGCATGTTTATGCGGAGTTGTCGGCATTTACCGGGCATAGGAACGAAGTGGTTGATAGTGATGCTTTGCTCTACCAGGTACCCGGCGGCATGTTGAGTAATTTCCGTAACCAGCTCAAAGAGCAGAAAATGGAAGACAATTTTGAGGATGTTTTTGCCGAGATTCCGAAGGTGCGTGAGGCTCTCGGTTGGATTCCGCTGGTTACGCCTACATCGCAAATTGTAGGGGTGCAAGCCATGTTGAATGTGAAGTTTGGAGCATGGGAAAACTTTTCGCCGCAGGCGATCGATATTGCGCTCGGGTACTATGGCAACACACCGGCCCCGGTTAATCCGGAGGTACGCGAACTAGCCGCTAAAAAATCAGGCAAAGAGCCGATTAGCTGTCGTCCTGCTGACCTCAAGCAGCCTGGTATGGAGCAATTGAAAAAAGAGTTGCGTGAGAAAGGGTTTCCGGACAGCGACGAGTATGCAGTGATTTATGCGATGTTTCCGATGGAACTGGAAAAAGTACTCAAAGGGGAATTCAAGGAACAAGTACCGGCGGCTGCTGCTCATGGTGAAGTCATCAAAACCCGTAAGATGACACTGACCATAGACGGTCAGAGTCGCGATGTAGTTGTCGAAGAGTTTGCCGGCACCTGATCGCTGCGTTTTGTGCCGCGCGTGGCATCCTGTGTGTATCGACTATCGCTCAGTTGTTATTAGGCCGAATTCGCCTACGCGGTTTGACATCCTTTTCCAGTCGCTTTTCGATCTGACTGATACGGGGTGTGACTTGAACCTTATTACCGCGTTCGATACTATCACGGTGAGGGTTAAAGCGTAACTGCTTCTCTTGCGGTGGTCTGGGCCTGTTTCTGACCCTGATTAAAGTGAGAATAATGATGAGAGTAAGAACAACGATCCCTGCCAGTATCCCGATATTGTCCATAATGCTGTAACCCTTTCCTTGGTAAGTCTCAGGTATTAATAAAGCAAGTCCTGTGCCTGCTGACTATAACTGACTGTAAGCGACTGAAAAAGTATCACCGGCGTTGGGGTCGCCCGAGCGCAAGCCCATGACAAACCATCGAATCCTTTGTTTGGAGGTACCATGGGTGAAGGCATCAGGCACGATGCGGCCACTGGTCTTGGCCTGGATATTATCATCGCCAACAGTACTGGCGGCATTGATCGCTTCCTCGATATCACCTTCTTCAAGAATGTTCCACCGCTTTTGCGCGTGATGGGCCCAGACACCGGCCAGGTAATCTGCCTGCAGCTCCAGTCTGACAGACAATTCATTGTATTGCTTTTCTGAAATCCTGCCTTTCTGGCGGTGGACCTGGTCAGTGATTCCAAGCAGGTGCTGGACATGGTGGCCGACTTCATGGGCAATTACATAAGCAACAGCAAAGTCACCTTGCATGCCGAAGCGCTGGCGCATTTGTTCGAAAAATGCAAAGTCGAGGTAAACGGTTTGATTAAGTGGCAGGTAAAATGGTCCGGAGGCCGTGGTGGCGACGCCGCCAGGCATCGGTGTCGAACCTGAGAACAATACCAGCCTGGGCGGGCGGTACTCGCTGCCAGCCTGGCGAAAGAGAGTCGTCCAGACATCCTCGGTATCGGCCAGGACAGTGGAGATAAACTGCCGGACTTCATCGTTGCCGGGCGCCTGGCCTTGAACAGCTGTTTGGTCAGGCTGCTGCGGTAAGGAGCTGATAAATTGCAATGGGTCACCACCCAGCAAAGCGATTACAATAATCAGGATCAGCATGCCGCAGCCACCGCCGACCATAGTACGCTTGCCGGGCCGCATGCCGCGCCGGTCTTCAATATTTGCACTTTGTCTGCGTCCCTGCCAGCGCATGGCAATGTTGTGTCAGGATTAGTCTGCGAAAGCAACTAAAATGGCTGCCCGTCAGCTGATTATGCGCGTCCCGGAGTTGGCACTTTGACCACCGTCATTCCGGCTGCCATGGCAGCTTCGATACCAACCTTGCCATCTTCAAAAACGAGGCAAGCTTCGGGTGGAGTATTGATTCTTTGGGCGGCGAGCAGGAATGGTTCCGGGTCAGGTTTGCCGTGGGTTACGTCCTCAGCTGTTACGATTGCCTGAAAATAATCCAGCAGGCCGATATACTCGAGGGTCTGGGTCACCAGGCTGCGGATTCCTCCTGAAGCGACTGCCAGTGGTGCTTTACCGTGATAGTGTTTGACCAGTTCGACGACCGGCTCGATGGGAGCCACCCTGTCGATGCGTTTCACGAATTCTGCCTCTTTGTGGTCGACCGCAGCTTGTACCGGAATCTCAACTCCGTGCCTGGCTGAAAGGATTTCGATAATCTGTGGCGACTTGGTGCCACCCAAATCATAAAACATCGCTTCCGGAAATGGGACGCCATAAGGGTCGAGCGCGGCTTGCCACGCTTCGTAATGGATCGGCATGGTATCAGCTATCGTGCCATCGCAATCAAAAATGACACCCGCATAGTTTCCGCCTGGGATTTCTAGTTTCATCGCCAGTTTTTATAGTTTGCAGGTGCGGTGCGGGCCAGCGAAAAAATCAGTCAGCTTTCGTCTGCGCGCTTACTCTTGCCGGCCAGCAAGCCGAGGACACTATCAGCAGCCAGGCGCGCCGTTACTCCAGCCAGCATGGGTACGACAATTGCGGTAATAACGGATACCAGGACGCTGCGAAACAATAATCCAAAACGCAGGGCAAATAAAGCCAGTAAGGCACACATCAACCAGAAGGAGATAATGAAAACTTTGCGGTGCACAGCATCACGGGCACTGCCGGCAGGGGCTGCAGGATTGCGCGGTCGCCAGGCAGCCTTGGGGTCACTGTGTTTAGACCGGCGATCCAACTCCTGGTAGGCCATGTTGATACGCTGCAGCTCGCGAGTGGCGCGTTGCTGTAATTCGGGATCCTCATTGCGAAATCGATCGGGGTGCCAGACCTTGGCAAGGTGGTGGTAGGCCTGGCGGATTTCCTGCCGTGAAGCATTGCGTGGGACACCTAATATTTGCCAGGGATCATTGGAGTTCATGTTGACCACTTTATTCTACTATAAACCAGGGATTCAGCAGCGACTCTTTGTTATAGACCAGTGGGGTGCGTTCGGGCAAAGCAAGTACCTGGCAGCCGGCATTGACTGCGACTGCCTGCGCTGCAGCGGTATCCCACTCCATGGTTGGACCGAGTCGTGGGTAAACGTCTGCGGCTCCTTCGGCGACCCGACAAAACTTCAGGGAACTACCAGCCGGCTGGAACTCCACTTGCTGGCCGGCAGCTTCGAGCTCAGCAACGAATTGATTGACTTCGGCAGAGCGGTGGGATCGGCTGCCAATCACCCGCACGTGCTGTAAACTGCTGTAATGGTCTGATTTGTGAATTTGCTGTGGTGCTTCATTGCCAGATTGCCGCCAACTGAGCCCGTCCCCGGCACTCCAGTAGACCAGATCGTCCACCGGCATATAGACCACTCCGGCGATTGGGCTGCCATCTCTTACGAGGGCAATATTTACCGTAAATTCGCCGTTGCGCTTGATGAACTCTTTAGTTCCATCCAGCGGATCCACCAACCAGAACTCCTGCCAGGCTCTGCGGCTACCGTAATCAATCTCAGCATGCTCTTCGGAGAGAACCGGGATACCGGGGGTAGCCCGTTCAAGGGCGTCGACAATCAGACGATGCGAGCGCTGATCGGCTGCTGTCAGTGGCGAGTCGTCACCCTTCAGATCGACCTGGATCTCGTCTTTATAAACGTCGAGGATTTCTGCGCCGGCCGCTTTAGCGATTGTGATCAGCTCGGGTATTGCGAGCGGTAAATCACTCATTCGAAGGTTCCGAAGCGTTGGTCACAGGTTTATCCGAAGCGGATTCCTGCCAGCTCTGTTGTGCGGCCTGGATACCATCCTGTAGTGCTCGATTGGCTTTCTCTGTCTGCTGCTTGGCCTGCTCTTTTAATTGCTCCGTCTGATCCAGCACTGAATCGGCACTGGATTTGGCATCATTTTTTAAAGTTTCGAATGCCTGATCCATTTCTTCGTTCATTTCACTCGACCGCTGTTTGGTAATTTCTTCGGCTTTATCGAGAGTTTCTTTAGCCTGCCGCGAGGTTTCTCGGACCAGTTCACTGAGCGACTTTTCATTTTCTGCAGCTTGCTCCTCTGCAGGATCAGATGCCTGCGGACCACAACTGGCGAGGCTGAATAACAAGCTGCCTGCAACTAGAATCGTATGGATCGGATGTGCGGTAGTTTTCATATTCTCTGAGTACTAAAGCAGTAGCAGATTGCCAACCAAAATCAAGGATTGCCATTTCTGGCATCAACGGATAGATTGAAGATGTTGGCGGATGATCGATCCGAGCGAAATCTCGGATAGGAAAGTCCGGACACCACAGGACAGCATGCCGCATAGAAGATGCGGGCATTGCCGGAGAAATCCGGTGATGACGGACAGTGTCGCAGAAAATAAACCGCCTTGAAAGGGTCGGCGACTGGTGGTTTAGCCACGATAGCAGGCCAGGACGGGTAAGGGTGAAATGGCGAGGTAAGAGCTCACCGCCCCGAGAGTAATCGAGGGGGCAGGATAAACCCCATGTGGTGCAAGACCAAGCAGGGAGCAGGTGGTCCGCCGGCAGCCGCAAGGCTGCAACTCCCGGGTGTGTTGCATCCCGCGCAAGCGGGACACTGGCAACCGAGTTGACAGTGAGATAAATGATCATCCAGTTACGCTGCGGCGTAGCGGACAGAATCCGGCTTACAGCCAACAACAAGATGGAGGGCGTCCCGGGAGTGCGGGGCGCCCTTCCCTTTTACAGGAATTACACGCAGGATTACGATTAAGAATTCGCATTTAAGCAGACCTGTTGAGAGATAAAATAAGAAGCGATGCAGGGCAAGTGCGGGAAGCGCTTGCGACCAACCGGGATCGTACTGCGCGCCTATTGTGCGTCGGCCTCAGCAGTCGTCAGCCAGGCGGGAAAGGGATCATTGAGTTCTGCCCATTTTTCGGTACCCAGTGCCATTTCCTGATCGTCGAGCAAACATTTGTTCAATTCGACTAGCATTTGATCTTTTGGCATATCTTGCCCGATATAGACCAGCATCTGGCGTCGGTCACCGAATGGTTTCTGCCATTCTTTCATAATGGATTTCCAGGCATCGTCATCGTCCGGCCAATGAGACTTCGGAGCGGCTGCCCACCAATAGCCGACCGGGCGGTATTCGGCACTGCCACCGGCCTGTGACCACATACCGATCATATCGTTTCTGCTGGCCAACCAGAAGTACCCTTTCGAGCGCAACAAGCCATTCCAGTCGCTGTGGATGAATTCCCAGAAGCGTTCGGGATGAAACGGACGGCGGGCACGGAAAACAAAACTGGCAATTCCGTATTCCTCGGTTTCTGGCGTGTGTTCA
>CAZHRP010000093.1:0-1988 GCA_964535055.1 uncultured Chthoniobacteraceae bacterium | reverse complement strand
CCACGTGCGGTACGACTCCGCAAACCCGTCGAGTCCCTCCTCGATTCCCGTATCCGTCCGTACGGTGCGGGCCGAAGATTGGGCTGACTCCATGTCAAATAGTCCGGTATCGAGAACAGTGTCGAGTGGAACGCGTGAGCGCTCGGTTTCGATAATGCGGGCGGATGGGTTCAAGGCACGCAGGCTGCCGAGTAATTCGCGGCGCTCTTCGTCGGTGACCAGATCAACCTTGTTGACCAGCAGGACATTTGCAAATTCGACCTGATCGACAAACAGATCCGCGACTGTGCGTTCATCTTCTTCGTTGATTGCTTCACCGCGCTCACTCAGCGCCTGGGCCTCGCGGAATTGCTCTAGGAAGTGGGCGGCATCGACCACCGTTACCATGGTATCAAGTCGGGTAAGCTGTTGCAGGCTACGTCCGTTTTCATCGGTAAAGGTAAATGTTTGCGCTACCGGCAGTGGCTCTGAAACTCCGGTCGATTCGATCAGCAGATAATCAAATCGTCCTTCAGTTGCCAGACGGGAAACTTCCTGCAACAGATCATCACGCAAGGTGCAGCAGATACAACCATTGGTCATTTCGACCAGCTTCTCTTCGGTACGACTTAATTCGGCACCGCCATTTTCTACCAGTGAGGAATCAATATTGATCTCACTCATGTCATTAACGATCACCGCCACCCTGCGGCCCTCGCGGTTATTGAGTACATGGTTGAGCAAGGTGGTCTTGCCAGCCCCAAGAAAGCCGGACAAAACAGTTACCGGAAGTGTAGAGAGTGCCTGTGCCTGTGCCTGTGACATTTTACGAAATTAGTCGTTTCAATTATAAATGCAAGTAATTTGCAATAGCTATTTTGTGCATTCTATAAGCTCTTCTCGGAGCAAGCTCAAGCCGCTGCAATTTACAGGTGCGAAGGCATCAGCAAAGTTTGAAAAAGAGTTGCGACTAGAAATATGGGAATCCTTGAAGTGCTTGAAATTTGTATGGAGCGGGTTGGTATCTTAGATTCAGCACCTGACAGTGAGCATTATCTGCTGACGTGCGGGTTATCACGCAGGTGAAATCGCCAGGGAAACTCGACCGCGCGGGAGATCCCGATCCGTGGACTGCTGACTATAGCATTTTCGGGGATGGTAATTCCTGTCAGGAATCCGCGTTTATCGTTGCAGCACAGGCTTTGGGCGTGATGTGAACCATTGATATTTAGCGCACGGGTGAGCTTGCCGGGGCCTGAACATAATTCGTGCGTGGCTTGGCGCTGGCGGCGACGGCGCATTAGTTTGAGTCCGGAGGTCGGCTCCAGTGCCCGCAGCAGGATGATACCATTGCCGGTATTGCTTTTGACCAACACATTGAGTAACCAGTGAACGCCATAGTTGAGATAGACGTAGGAAGTACCAGGCGGATTGTTGGCAATGAACGCACGGGTTGAGGGCCGGGTAAATGCGTGGCAGGCTTCATCGCCAAACTCGAGGTAGGCCTCGGTTTCCACGATCATGCCGGAGCATCCTTGCCAGTGCAGTTCCTGACCAAGCAGCGCCCGGGCACAATGCACCGGCGCGCTGGTAAAAAAGTCTGAGGGTAGTAGCTGCCCGCTCAATCGATTTGGTATTCGGGATCAATAATTGCCTGCCACAGGTCCGCTGTTGACGGGAATCGATCCATAATCTCGTCAAGCGCGAGGTAAAACTCATCTTCGGTCCAGGGCTTATGTGCCTCTGCCTGTTGGCAACAATGCTCGAAAAAGTCGGCTAGTGGATGGCGGCACGAAAACAGGCTGGCGACTGAGCCGCTATCGCCAACGAGTTTGAAGATCAGCTCGCGCGGTTCAGCCAGCATGTGCTCGAGTACGGATAACTCACCGTGCTCTCTGGGGTGATAGTAATTCCAGAAGGAATGGTAAACCGGTAAGTCGGAACCCATGCGAAAGAGGACGACTGGTACCGGTAGCAGGCGGGTCGATACAACTCCGGCACGAACTTGC
>CAZHRP010000092.1:0-8670 GCA_964535055.1 uncultured Chthoniobacteraceae bacterium | reverse complement strand
CGATGGTCTCAAGATCGCGCATCTCACCAACCAGGATAACATCGGGATCCTCGCGTAAGGCACCGCGCAAGGCAGCAGCAAACGACTTGGTATGCAGTCCCACCTCACGATGGTTAATCAGACTCTGCTGGCTGCGGTGCACAAATTCGATCGGATCCTCAACCGTAATGATATGATCGTGACGCTTAAGGTTGGCATAATCAACCATCGCCGCCAGCGTCGTCGATTTACCGGAGCCGGTCGGACCGGTGACAACAACCAGTCCTTTTTTGAGCAGTGAGAATTTTTTCAGTACCGGCGGCAATCCCAGCTCGTCTAAAGTCATGACTTTGCTGGGAATCAAACGAAAAACTGCCGATATACCATTGCGCTGGTTGAAGAAGTTGACACGATAACGGGCGTAGTCCGGGATCTCGTAGCCAAAGTCAACGTCGCCAGTCTCCTCAAAAATTTTAATCTTCTGTTCCGGCGCAATCTCATAAACCAGAGATTTTAAATCTTCGCTCTCCAACTCTTCATGTTCAACGCGCAACAATTCCCCATTGATTCGCAAAATTGGAGGATTACCGCTGGATAAATGAAGGTCAGACGCCTTCTGTTCCTTCATCAACCTGAAAAATGCATCAATTCTTGCCATATGTGATAAATCTGATGTTCAAACGGCAGCACATAGCAGCCGTTCACCCTAAGTTTGTAAGCTAGTTTGATACCAAAGGTAAGCAAATTGTCACACGGCTGAAAGTGCTAATTGGAAAATTGCAATCTTCGCATATCTCGCCAATAGTGTGTGATGGACTGGTTATCTGTAATGATGCACCCATTCACTCTGGGTCTTGCTCTGGGACTGCTGCTGGCGGCAATCCTTCTATTTCGTATGTGGGGGATCAAACGGGAGCTGGCCAGATACAAGCGCTTATTGAGTGACAAACTGGAAGTCGATGCCGAACACCAGATACAAGTCAAAAAAGAACACCAGATACTGGTCAAAGAAAACGAGCACTTGCGCAGCAAAGTCCAGTCGCTCTCACAATTGCCGGATCGTCGCGAACTGCGTGATTTGGAAGTTTTTGCCAGGGCGGAAAAAAAATTGACAATTGATGTTCCCGGCTTTGCCCAGGCTTGGGAACGCGCCAAAGATGCGGCTGCCAGCGAACTGAATGATGAGGAAAAGGGCAATTCCATCCCCACCCGCGTCTTTCGCAAGTTGTTGCATAGCGAACCGGATAAAAAACAGTCGCCCGGCAGCAAGCTGATCGAGTCGTCATCCGATGGCACCGAGTAGCCTGCCGACCGGCCGCTCAATCCCAGCCACGTAGCAACACCACGACAAACACACAGAGCAGAAACAGCGACGTGACCACACCTGCTGTGATTAGCCCGAAGTTGTAGTCGAAGGCAAACCAGATCGCCGCGCCCAGGGCAGTTACATATAATATTGTACTTTCACGCACTCATTACATGCAACGTGCAGCAGCAGCATTTGGCTCACACCTGCCCGGCACGATTGGCTGCCGACACCAACGCCAGCAGGCCTGCAACCTCAATCGACGGGTCGATACCGCAGCCCCACACCAGGACGCCATCGCTATCCCGGCGCAACTGCACAAAGGCCGCCGCGTCTGCCGCAGATCCCCCGCCCAAAGCCTGGCTGCGATAGTCGGCAACGCTGAACGACTTCAAATCACGGGCAGCCAGTGCATTGACCAAAGCATTAATTGGTCCATTACCAGTGCCCTCCAGTTCATGTTGCTGACTATCATGTTCGAGGACAAATCCATGCGTGGCATCACCTGAGCCACTCGCGCTGATCTGTTCGATCACACCGCGATGCCTGATCAAACGCAATGGTTGACTAAGGTTGACAAAATTTTGCCGAAAAATTTCCCAGATTTGTTCTGAACTCAATTCTTCACCGACTTCATCGGCAACCGCGTTAACTGCCGCCCCAACATCAGGATGCATTGATTTCGGCAGGTCCAGGCCATACTCACGCCCGATCACCCAGGCCACCCCACCTTTGCCACTCTGGCTGTTAATCCGGATGATCGCTTCGTAATTGCGCCCGATATCCTGTGGATCAATAGTCAAGTAAGGAACTTCCCAATGCGAGGCACCACTGCCGGACCGCACCCGATCCATGCCTTTCTTGATGGCGTCCTGATGGCTCCCGCTAAATGCCGTAAAGACCAACTCGCCAGCATAGGGATGCCGCTCTGAAACCGCCATGCCAGTGAAGCTTTCGTAAGCCCGCCTGATCGCCGGCAGATCGGAAAAATCGAGGCCGGTCGCAATCCCATGGCTGTTCATATTCAATGCCGCCGCGACAATATCGAGGTTGCCGGTGCGTTCCCCATTACCAAAAAGTGTGCCCTCGACCCGCTCCGCCCCGGCCAGCATGCCAAGCTCGGTCGCCGCGATACCGGTACCACGATCATTATGCGTATGCAGGCTAATGATCGCGAGTTCCCGATCCTTCAAATTACGGCAAAACCACTCAATCTGGTCGGCATGCACATTCGGGGTCGTCCACTCCACGGTAGCCGGCAAATTCAATATGACCGGCTGCTCCGCCGTCGCCCCCCACTCGTCAAGCACCGCCTCGCAAACTTCCAGCGAAAATTCCAGCTCGGTATCAGAAAAGCTCTCCGGCGAATACTGCAACCGGATCCGTGTGTCCGGCACCGACGCCGTCAGCTCACGCGCCAACCCGACGCCGTCAACCGCGATTGCCTTAATCTGCTCGCGACTGGCATCCCCAAACGTCACCTTCCGCTGCAACGGGGAGGTCGAATTATACACATGCACGATCGCTTGCTTAACCCCGGCCAACGACTCAAAGGTGCGCCTGATCAAATGCTCACGCGCTTGTACCAGTACCTGCAAAGTTACATCATCAGGGACCACACCCGCGTCAACCAATCGCCGCAAAAATCGATATTCCGTCTCCGAAGCCGACGGAAATCCCACTTCTATCTCCTTAAATCCAACCTGACACAAGAGCTCGAAAAAAGCCAGCTTGGCATCCACCCCCATCGGTACCGCCAATGCCTGGTTGCCATCCCGCAAGTCGACACTGCACCAGCTTGGCGCCCGCTCAAGCACCCGCCCCGGCCACTGCCGATCCGGTAACTCAACCCGGAATCGCTCGTGAAAGGGACGATATTTCTGCAATGCCTCAGATTTCATCAGGACTAAAAAATATCTGCGATCAGCCGCCAGAATGCAAACCCGTAATCAACATCCTCCCACTCCCTGACACACCCCAGCTCTAAGCAGAATTACCAAACTGTGAATTCGCCATCGGAATCATACTCTCAATCACCACCTGAGTCCCGCGTGCAGCCTTGCTTACCCGGCTCACGCCGTCCCACGTACTATCCCGCAATCAATCTCTGTGCGACGGCACACCTGGCGGGACATGGTATGATCGCCAGCAGCATGCCGTAGATCTAAAACCAGCTCACGGTTGCGATTACGATTACGATTGAGCCTGAGATTACAATCACGAGCACGAGCACGATTACGAGCTCTTTTGTCACACATTGCCGCTACCGCTGCCGACACCACCCCCAACAAACCCAAAAAACCGGCTTGACAAGCGCGGTGAATGAATATTCATTCAGAGCATGACTGAGAGTAAATTTGAGGAAACTACACTGGAGCGGCGGGATCAGATTTTGACTGCGGCGGCGGAGTGTTTTGCGCGGCGTGGTTTCCACCAGACGACGATGCAGGACATAAGCGGTACGGCCGGGATCAGTGTGGGTTTAATTTATCGTTACTTTGCCAACAAAGATGCAGTGATCGAAGAAATGGCACGCGAACACAAGCGGCATATCGGTGAGGTACTGGAGCGGGCGCGGCAGGCGGAGAGCATCGATGATGCGTTGCGGATATTTTTTGGTCTCGGTGACTCTGACGATGCGGCCTGCCCATCGTCGGCGTACGTGGTTGAATTATTTGCCGAAGCCGGTCGCAATCCGCATGTGGCCGAGCGGGTCGCGGATGTGGGTGAAAGTATTCGTACGGCCCTGCAGGAATTGATTGCGGCCCGGGGGCATGAGCTGCTGGCACAATCCGGCCTCACCATCGAGCTGGCTGTCGAAATCCTGATGACGATGAAGCTTGGTCTGCACATGAGTGAAACTTTATACGGGCATTCTTCTAATCCAAAAAACCAGACCCATGGCGAGTGCCTGTACCGTTTATGGGACGTAATCACTAATGGTAAAAATCACCGGGAGCTGAACCGATCGGCCATTTAGCCGGATAAATTTATGAAAAAGATACTGATTGGGGTAGGAATAGTGTTGGTGGCGTTGCTGGTCCTCGGCGGCATCAAGGCATTGCAAATCGGAGCGATGGTCGAAGCTGGCGGCAGTTTTAAATTGCCACCATTTACCGTTACCAGCGCGACCGTCGAAGAGCAGGTATGGGAGCAGGCGCTCACAGCGGTGGGCTCGGGAAGCCCGGTCGAAGGCGCCGACCTGCGCGCCGAAGCCAGCGGCAATGTGGTTAAAATTGCCTTCCAGTCCGGCGAGCCTGTCACTGCCGGCCAACTGCTGGCCAAGCTGGATACGACCACCGAAGCAGCCCAGCTAAAAGCTGCCGAAGCCACCCTGGAACTGGCGCGACTCGACCTCGAGCGCTCCGAGTCACTGAGTCAGTCGCGGACGATTTCGACCTCCGAATTCGACTCTGCCAGAGCCCGCTATACCGAAGCTGAGGCACAGGTTGACAATATCAGGTCATTGATCGACGACAAAAACATTCGCGCCCCATTTGCCGGTCGCACTGGCATCCGTCAGGTTAATCTGGGCAGCTTCGTTAATGTTGGTGACCTGATCGTGACTCTGCAGTCGTTGCGTCAGGTTTATATCGATTTTGCCCTGCCGCAACAGGTGATCCCGGAGCTTAGTGATGGCCTCGAAGTCGTGGCCACCGTCGATAGCTTTCCCGACCAGGAATTCCGCGGCACCTTGACCGCCACCAGCCCGCAACTGAATTCCGCCACCCGCACCATCGCGGTCCAGGCAACATTCGATAACCCGCATGAGCAATTGCGCCCCGGCATGTTTGCCAAAGTCCGGGTCCTCAAGCCCGAAAAGAAAAAAGTACTCTCGATCCCGGCTACTGCCGTGCTCTTTGCTCCCTACGGCAATTCTGTTTATCTGATCGAAAAGTCAGAGGAGTCCGAACCAGATACTGACGGCCAGCAGCAACAAGTCGGTGCTCCGTACGAGCAAACCGGCTATGTGATTCGCCAGCAATTTGTACGCACCGGTGAGGCACGCGGCGACTACGTGGCCATTCTCAATGGCCTGGAACCCGGCCAGCGGGTGGTCAGTGAAGGCGTCTTTAAACTGCAAAACAATGCGTCTGTTATTATCAATGATTCGCTGGCGCTGAAATACAGCCTCACCCCGACTCCTGAGGAAGGTTGAGCGCAGCCGCTGGGATTATGAAATCATTTACCGACATCTTCATTCGGCGCCCGGTGCTGGCCCTGGTGGTTAACCTGGTCATCATCATTGCCGGCTTACAGGCGATCAATAACCTGAACGTCCGCCAGTACCCGCGCAGCGAGAATGCTGCCGTGACCGTCACCACCGTGTATGTCGGAGCCAGCCCCGAACTGGTGCGCGGCTTCATTACGACGCCGCTCGAACGCGCGATCGCCGCTGCTGATGGCATCGAATATTTGGAGTCCAGTAGCCAGCAGGGGTTGTCGACAATCACTGCCCGGTTGAAATTGAATTATGATTCGACCAAGGCGCTGGCTGAGATCAGCTCCAAGGTCGATCAGGTACGCAGCGATTTGCCGCCGGAGGCAGAAGTGCCAACCATCAACATCGAATCCGCAGATTCCGAATTTGCCTCGGCTTACCTGAGCTTCTCGTCACAAATTCTGGAACAAAATGAAATCACCGATTATCTGGTTCGGGTAGTGCAGCCGCGACTATCGGCAATCGAAGGCGTGCAGCGGGCGGATATCCTCGGCGAACGCACTTTCGCAATGCGTGTCTGGTTGCAACCGGATCGTATGGCTGCGCTCAATATTACCCCGTCACAGGTCAGGGATGCACTGGCCGCCAACAACTTCCTTACCGCCCTCGGCAGTACCAAGGGCTCGATGGTCGAGACCTCATTGACCGCTAATACCGATCTCAATTCTGCTGCCGAATTCCGCCAGATTGTCATCCGCGAGGACGCCGGCAGCCTGGTTCGGCTAGAGGATATTGCTAGCGTTTCGCTGGGTGCTGAATATTATAATGCGGAAGTCCGCTTTTCCGGTGAGAAGGCAGTCTTCATGGGCATCTGGGTTCTGCCCAACGCGAACGCCCTCGAGGTCATCGCCAGGGTCCAAAAGGAAATGGAATCGATCAGCCGCAACCTGCCAACCGGCCTCGCTGGCCGGGTCGCCTACGACGCCACCGAGTACATCAATGATGCCCTCAAGGAAGTGGTCAAGACACTCGCCGAAACCTTGCTGATTGTCGTCATCGTGATCTTCCTGTTCCTTGGCTCGGTACGCTCGGTGCTGGTACCACTGGTCGCCATCCCGGTCTCGCTGATCGGTGCGATTTTCCTGATCCAGGCCCTCGGCTTCACGATCAACCTGTTAACCCTGCTGGCCATTGTGCTGGCAGTCGGCCTGGTCGTCGATGACGCGATCGTCGTAGTGGAAAACGTCGAACGCCACTTACGCGAAGGTCGCTCACCGGTTAATGCCGCACTGCTGGGTGCCCGCGAACTGGTCGGACCGATTATCGCCATGACGATCACCCTCGCGGCAGTCTATGCACCGATCGGATTGCAGGGAGGACTGACCGGCGCCCTGTTCCGTGAATTTGCGTTCACCCTGGCCGGAGCCGTCCTGATTTCCGGCATTGTCGCGGTCACTCTGTCACCGGTGATGTCTTCTAAATTGCTCAGTGCCGGCAACGAGAACAAAGGACTGTCAGGAGTTGTTAACCGCACTTTCACCAGGCTGCGGAATACTTACAGCAAATGGTTACAGGCCACATTGCAGGCCCGCCCTGCGGTCTTCACCGTCTGGATCGGGCTTTCGCTACTCACTATCCCAATGTTTATGTTGTCCCCGGTTGAGCTGGCTCCGACCGAGGATCAGGGCGTGATATTCGGCATCGTAGATGCTTCAGCAAATTCCTCGATCGAGCAGACCGTGCATTTTACCGAAGAAATGAACCGTCGCATGCTGGCCCTGCCCGAGGCCGAGCACACATTCCAGATCACGTTCCCCAGCAATGGTTTTGGCGGGGTCCTGCTACAGCCATGGGGTGAGCGCGAGCGCACCGCCTTCGATATCCTGCCGGAGGTGCAGATGAGTCTCGGTAGTATCCCGGGTATCGATGTCTTCTCGCTGATGCCCCCCGCCCTGCCTGGCGGCGGTGACTTCCCGGTCGAATTTGTTATTGCTTCGACCGCCGAACCGGAACGCATCCTCGAGTTCGCCAACCGCCTCAAAATTGCCGCCATCAAAAGCCAGTTGTTTGCCTTCCCACCGATCATAGATACCAAGATCGATCAGCCTGAGACCGAGGTGAAACTCGACCGCGATAAGGTGGCTTCGCTCGGACTCGATTTGCGCGATGTCGGCGCTGATCTGTCGGCCATGATCGGCGGCGATTACGTCAACCGCTTCAACATTGCCGGACGCAGTTACAAAGTGATCCCGCAGGTTACGCGCATGCAACGACTCACCCCGGATCAGTTGCAGGATATCTATGTGACCGGACCGAATGATGAGCTGGTACCGCTGGATTCGATTGCCAGCCTCGAGACCACCACCACCCCGCGCGCACTCAATCGCCTGCAGCAGTTGAATGCTGTCAAGCTGAGCGGCGTGGCCATCGCACCGCTCGACTCAGCACTGACAATGCTGGAAGAGGAGGCCGCCAAAATCCTGCCGGATGGCTACAGCATCGATTACACCGGCGAGTCCCGCCAGCTGCGAAACGAGGGCAACCGATTCCTGCCTGCACTCTCACTGGCGCTGATCCTGATCTTCCTGGTGCTGGCGGCACAATTCAATAGCTTCCGTGACCCGTTGATCATCCTGTTAGGCTCCGTGCCGCTGGCCATGTTCGGGGCGCTGATCTTTACGTTCCTCAAACTCCCCAACCCGGAAATGAAATTCTGGACCGATGGCTGGACGACCACCCTCAATATCTATTCCCAGGTCGGACTGGTCACGCTGGTCGGACTGGTCGCTAAAAACGGAATCCTGATCGTCGAATTCGCTAACCAGTTGCAGCGCCGCGGCCTGGAAAAACTGGCAGCCATCCATGAAGCCGCCATCACCCGTCTGCGCCCGGTCCTGATGACCAGCTTTGCCACCGTCTTCGGCCACCTGCCATTAATCCTGGTCACCGGTGCCGGCGCCGAAGCACGCAATTCAATCGGCCTCGTACTAGTCACCGGCATCGCGATCGGCACCGTCTTCACCCTGTTCGTCGTCCCTTCACTCTACATGCTGATCGCTAAACAACACACCGGCGAAGCCCGTAACTGGGACGCCGATCTGCTCGAAGTGGAAGAACCATCAGAGCCCGCACCAACCCCCAAGCCGGAAGCTCAACCGATAACCGCTTAGCTAGCCCGGATCAATCACAAACTTCGTAGCGAGACGCAGCGTGAGGTGCTTGG
>CAZHRP010000091.1:4721-8688 GCA_964535055.1 uncultured Chthoniobacteraceae bacterium | reverse complement strand
GCTGTATGAGTACATACTGTAAATAGCGAAATCCAAGCCCAACGCCGTAGACAAGTGCCTCGCGCTGGTCGCAGTAGATGGCTTGTGATTGATCCGGGCTAGGCTTACGCCTACAGTTTATTGAGGCATACCTTTTAGGAAAAGGTATAAGTTCCCTTGTCGCTTTATCGGCAGGCTTATTTGATATTCGGCTCGCCACTTTGACGATGGTCGCCGCACGCCCCGACTAACTGGCAGTATCATGTTCCGGCAATAGCCGCTCTAGCTTCTCGCTTTCGACCCAACCGAGCCGATTATCGGGCAACTTAATGTAGTTCCAGCCTGTCATGCTATTAAGAATCTTTACTTTAGTTCCTGCCGGCAATGGAGTGACGGTCGCAGAACTCGCTGCCGGGGCATAGTGTGCTTTAGCGGCTGAACCTGTCACCATTGCTGATTGCGGCCCCACTTCAAACGGACGGGTCACCAAGTACCCGGCGGTACCCAGTCCCAGTGATAGTGCAGCCAATATTACCAGCGAGACAACCACAGTTGAAAACCGGGTCAGTAGCCCAATCATAAGCAAGGCAAGCGTCATCCAACCGGCTACGCATAATAGAGTGATGTATGCCGATGCCGGCCAAATACCGAAAAAGCTTTCCCATGCAGACAGCTCCGGTTCGATCTGTGGCAGCCCGGATTTGACAAAGTTGGAATTCAATCTGGCCTCCTGGTGGTACGGGTCCAGGATCAGGGCCCGCTCATAATTCAATAAAGCACGACCGGGCTGGTCTAAGCGTACGAATGCATTAGCCAGGTTGTAAAAAAGGTCAGCTGAATAATTCCCCTCATTGATTGCCTGCTGGTATTTATCTGCCGCAGCTTCATACTGCTCTTCGCCGTAGGCAAGGTTCCCCTGATTAAACAGCTCATCAGGGCTGCCCATGCCAGCGGCTGCGGATGCCAGCAACAGAGCGATCAGCAAAGGTGCCAGATAACTAATTTTTAGCGGTATCATAGGATTCAATTTTTCTGATCAGCTCGTTGTAGTCGATGCTGCTTTGGTTGCCGGCAGCTAATCCTTGCTGGCCTGAAAAAAACAACTCTTCATAACGGCTAAATGCCCGACTGATTGTATTGACAACCTCCTCATGCAGCTGTGGCCTGGATGATGTAGCAACACGGGAATCCACTAGTGCCGCAGGCCTTCGGTAGACGGCTTCCGTTTGCAGCCTCAACCACTCCGTAAAACTCTTGTTGCGCTCCGATTCGCCAAGTGACGCATCTCTTGCCACAGCCTTCAGTTTAGCCAGTTCCCGACGCTGCGCCTGCTGGGAGCGGTGTTGCTCGTTGCTATTGCGCTTGATCAGAAGCCCGCAGGTACCGGCAGCCAGCAATACGGCTAATGCAGCCAACTGCCACATCCAAAAGCTGCGTTGCAAATAAAGGGGCAGAAATTGCCCACCCCATTCCTGTGGTTCAGTAATGATATGTAACAAGTCCCGTTCACCACTGGCAAGCAGTTGCTCGGACTGAGAAGTTTGTGGTTGCTGCTGCGCAGTTGCCGTATTCGCCACTTGCCCGCCCGGTGCCGTTGCCTGTTGTGGTGGTAATACGGCCGGACTTCCGCGTACTTCTACTGGCATCGGTTCCGAGCGCAAAATCTGGTATTCTTCAGCTTGCGGGTCAAAGTAGGCAAATTCAAGCGGTGGTAACAATTGATGGTTCCGTTCCGGGATCGCCAGTAACTGAAACGTTTTGGTGCCAGTGATGCCAAGGTCATCTGTCGGTGTAAGGTCTGATGATGGCGGGTATGTCCGCCAGCCGTCCGGATCGCTTAGTACCGGTGCATTTACCCGGTCAAAGTCTCCTTTTCCCGAGACCACCGCCTGCACCGTCAGTGGCGAGCCAATACTGGTTTCGTTGTTAGCCACATCTACTTTGAGGTCAAAATTGCCCACAGCACCGGCAAAACTATCCGGTTGCCCGGCCACCGGAAGATCTTTGATTTCGATGGCCACCGGTTCTGCTACCAGCCGGATCCTTTGCGTACGCGCCCTGCTAAATGGCGAATTGTTAAAAAAATCTTCAAAAAAGGAATCCCTATTACGTGGCCGTTGCTGGGGGATTCTTACCAGAGCATCCGTCTTCACCGGTCCAAGTTCGGTCGCGCCTGACTTAACCGGGGTAACAATTGTCCTGAAGTTCATGACATCGTAAATCCGGCCATTGCGGTTGACGCGGTCACGGCGCGGATCTCCAAACTTTCTGGCGGTAAAATTCGGCGAGTCAAATTCGGGTAACCCTTCGATGTTGTAATCGATCCGCGCATCAAAATACATCCGGATTTCAACCGGGACAGTTTCACCAATGTAAGCGGACTTTTTGGGCGCTATCAGTTCTGCAAAGAACAAATCCCCTTCGCGGGTTGATTGCTCTCGCGTAGCTTGAGGCTGTCGCCGGGATGTGCTGCCACCTCCTTGCGCCTGAGGTGGCGGGTTGATACCGCCCGCGCCCGTAACCTCCAACCGCAATGGAGTCGTCTGCACGATGTCACCGCCGGCCTCGATCTCAAGCGCTGGAATAGTGAATACTCCTGCGCGTTCAGGAATAATCGAATATTGAAATTCAGTGATAAACCGGACATCAAAATTAATCATTTGAAATTGCACCGAACGACCCTGAAATTGAGTCTGTAGCCCGGATACATTAATTTGCGGTGGCTCCCCTACATCGCGGCTGCCTTCCACTTTAATCGAAAGTTGTACCGCGCTGCCTAACTGCACTCGCGGCTGCGACAGGCTGGCATCAGCTTTGACTTCAGCCTGCACCTGAGAACTGCAACCAAGTGCCAGCAGAATGTATAGTATTAGTTGTTTGCCGAATAAACTTTTCATCGATTAATTACCAGTCTTTGCCATTTGCGGATTGCGGCGGGACATCAAACAAAATGACCCGTTGATCGTCATCTTTCAAGGACTCGAGTATAACTCTAGCCTGATCTTCACTCATTTGGTCAGGATCAAGAGGCGTGGCATTAGCTTGCTGTGGACTGCCAGATTCAGCAGGTTTGTCCTTGGCTTTTAACTCGCCAGATAAGTCCTTATCCTGCCCGGGCACTGGTGTTGGCTGTGCTTGTTGCTGCTGCTCTTCGCCATCTCCCTGCTGTTGTTGCTGGTCCTGTTCTCCCTGCTCAGACTGACCATCCTGCTGCTGCTCGCCTTGCTGGTCTTGTTGGTCTTCATCGCCCCCCTGTTGTTGCTGCTCCTGCTCTCCTCCCTGCTGCTGCTCCTGTTGTTGCTGGTCTTGCTCCTCCCCCTGTTCTTCCTGTTGTTGATCCTGCTGCTGCTCTTGTTCCTGCTCGTCCTGCTGCTGTTGCTGCTCCTGCTCTTGTTGTTGTTTTAGTTGCTCGAGTAATTCCTCGGCAATTTTACGATTGTGCTCGGCATCCTCACGCGTAGCTGCTCCCTGTTCTGCGACCTGGTAATTTGCTATGGCATCTTCGAGACCGGCTATCGCGGACTCAAGGTCCGGTTGTGTGACAGCTTGTTGGTAGAGGGCGTTGGCCAGATTGTAAGCCGCCTGCTGCTGCAACAATGTATCATCCGAATTGAGAGCCTTACCAAATTCTGCCACCGCTGCTTCATAATTTTTCGTTTTGTAAGCAGCAGCACCCGTGTTGAACGCGCGTTGTGGAGTAGCACCATGTTTAGCCGCATCATCAGCAAATTGTTCATAAGCCTCGTTGTATGCCCCTGAGCGATACGCTGCATAAGCCTCATCGGCAGCGTGTGCAGGCGCTGGCAAAAGCAGCAACCCCAGCATGACAGCAGCCGCCGATGCTTTAGGCGAATTACTTTTTCGCTCCGGCAAAATCAGAAATACCACCAGCAGCAAGACCGCCAGTCCCAACGGCCATTGGTAGCGCAAGATTGGTTCACGTGATAACTCGGCGGCCGTTTGACTGCTTTCCAGCTCGCGGATTTGA
>CAZHRP010000091.1:0-4711 GCA_964535055.1 uncultured Chthoniobacteraceae bacterium | reverse complement strand
CCTGGTTAATTTGCAGATTAAAATACTTCCCCCCGGCCAGCATGGCGATCTCGCGCAGGCGACTTTCATCCAGCCTTGAGGTCACGATTTTGCCACTATCGTCTTTCACAAATTGAGTCCCGCCCCGTTCATCAGGCACAGGTATCACAGAACCATTGGGGGTACCTATACCAACTGTGTATATCCTGATCTGTTGTTCGCTGGCAGTTTTCGCTTCGAGCATGCCATCCGCATCAAGTTCTTCGCCATCGGTCAGGATGATCAACGCGCGATTGGTGGATTCACTCTTGCCAAAGGCCTCGCACGCTATCCTGATAGCTGCCGCGATGTTGGAACCACCGCGCGGGATTATGTCGGTATTCAGCGCCTGGATCGATTCCAGCACAGCTCCGTGATCGACAGTTAATGGGGCCTGCAAGAATGCCGAGCCGGCAAAAGCAATTAATCCGATGCGGTCGCCCGGAAGTTCACGCACAATATCATCGGCCAGCAACTGCGCTCGCACCAGGCGGTTTGGCCTGACATCATTGGCCAGCATACTACGCGAGGTGTCCAAAGCCAGCACCACATCGCGCCCGGTGGTGGTGGTTTCGCGCAACGCATATCCTGCAGTAGGGCCGGCTATAGCAAAGATGCCGGCAGCTACTACAGCCAGCATCAGCAACAAACCAAACCAACGCAGGACCGGACTGGCAGTAGCCAGTAATGTAGCCGACAGCCTGCTGGATACAATTTTTTGCACCGCTCGCGCACGACTACGTTCTGCAGCTAAAAAGAGCAGCACCAACCCCGGCAGCAATACCAGCAACCATAGCAATCCAGGATTTTCGAAGGTCATCGCCATCATGGGTTACGTCTCCAGATTGTGTTAGTCAGAACTATTGATAAGATCAGCAAAAATAACCCTCCGCCCGTAAACCAATGGTATAAATCATGAAACCTCTGGTAACGTTTGACCTGGATCTCAGTTTTTTCAAATTGATCGATTTTTGCAAAAATTTCTGTCAGCGATTCGGTGCCGGTAGCACGAAAATATTCACCATCCGATTTAGCTGCCACTTCGGTCAGGGTCTGCTCGTCAAAATCTACCCTTATCCTGCGATAAACCGTGCGCCCATACTGATCCTGCAAGGGGATATTGGCATAGCCCCGTGAACCGGCTCCTATGGCATAAATTTTTATACCCAGTGCGGCTGCCGCATCTGCTGCAGTCAGCGGTTGAATTTTACCCGCGTTATTGTCGCCATCAGTGAGCAGTACGATCAATTTGCTTTTAGCTTTGCGATCCTTCAAGCGATTGGCGGCAGAAGCCAGTGCCGAGCCGATCGCAGTACCATCCTCAACCAGTCCAATCTTCACTCGCTCCAGATTTTTGAGTAACCAGTCATGATCCAGGGTCAACGGGCTGACCAGATAAGGTTGCCCGGCAAAGGCAACAATACCAATGCGATCATTGGGCCGGCCTTCGATAAATTCCTGAGTCACTTTCTTGATCGCATCCAAGCGGTTGGCAGTTCGTCTGCCGACGGTAAAATCTTCGGCCAACATCGACTTGGAAACATCCAATGCGATTATTATGTCGATCCCGGAAGCTGTCGTCTGAACGACCGCTTCGCCCTTTTGCGGACGCGCCAGTGCCAGGATAAAGCAAGCCAGCGCAAGGTAAGTCAATGAACTGGAAAACCAGCCGCGAGCCGATTCCCGGCGGGATGAAATCGCGCGTAACAAATCGCCTGACGAAAACAAAACCGCAGGAGCCTTACCGGAGTGCCCGCGCAGATAAGACAACAGCGGGATCAATAGCAGCAGCGGCAAAAATATCGGGCTGGCAAACGATATCCCGAAGATTTCAATTGGCTGACCAAACTCAGGCATCTGTCGAACTCCCGATTGTCTGCGCTTGCTTGGAGGCCCCATCAATGACGGTTTTAGCCGCTGCCAACAACCGCTCCCGATCCAATCCATGATCTTCACTGCCACTGTATTTGGCTGCATCTACCTCACTCAAAAACTCACTCAACAGCTGCTGCTGAGCAGTTGGAATCTGCGGTAACTTTGATATACCGACCAAAAACTCAGGAGAAGTCTGCCTGGTTGCCGGCAATTGATAGTGAGCATAAAAAAATTGACGCAGCACCGAGCTGACTTCTATGGCAAATGGGTAAGTTGGCAACTCCTCAGCGCTTCCACGTAACTGATCGAGCGCCAGCAAGGCGGTCGCACTGGGGCTGAGTTGCGGTTGCTCTGGGCGCCGCCGGTTACGCAACCACCAGTACAGCAACCCAAGCACCACCAGTACCACTAAGACAGCTACCAGCATCCATAGCACAAATCCTGATTCCGGCGTTGGCGGAATAATATCCCGAATCTCCGGCGGGTTTTGAATCAATGCAGCAAGTGATTTGCTCATGACATGCTGATTCTCTTTTCACGCTGGCGAAAAAATGCCTGTAACGCCGGCAGGTAATCCTGATTCGAGTACAGCGGGATCGTGTCTACGCGCAGTTTGCGCAGAAGCTGGTCAATCTTTTCATATCGCTGCCGGGCAAAAGCATTAAAGGCCTGGCGAACTGCAAGACGTGAAGTATTTAGTTCATATTGCTCACCGGTCTCGGCATCCTGAAAATTTACGATCCCCAAATCAGGCAACGATTCCTCGCACGGGTCAGTGATCGGAACCGCTATCAGATCATGGCGACGGGCGGAAACCCCCAATTCTCGTGAAAACTCAGGCGCAATAAAATCCGACAGCAAAAACAACACTGCGCGCCGCGGCATTACACGGTTCAGGTAAGTCAAGGCTTGGGCGATATCAGTGCCCTGACCTCGTGGCTCGAAATACAAAATATCCCTGATCAACCGCAGCACATGCAGGCGACCTTTTTTGGGTGGCAAAAATAATTCGACCTGCTCGCTAAATAGCATCAAACCAACCTTGTCCTGGTTACGGATAGCGCTAAACGCCAGCAGGCAGGCCACTTCAGCCGCCAATTCCCTTTTGGACAAGGTTTCGCTGCCGTACGCTCCAGAGGCACTGACATCAACTACCAGCATCACTGACAGTTCACGTTCTTCAGTAAATTTTTTGATGTGTGCCGTGCCCGAGCGTGCGGTTACATTCCAGTCGATTGTGCGTATTTCATCACCCGGCTGGTACTCGCGCACTTCCTCGAAGTTCATGCCGCGGCCTTTGAAGGCACTGTGATACTTGCCAGCAAATGCTGAGTCTACCAACTTGCGGGTATTCAACTCGAGATGACGAATTTTGCGCAGGATCTCGCCAGTCTTTTCCATAGCTGCAACGTACAGATCAACGATCAGGGCACTGGCAAACCGGCCAGGATCCGCTCAATAAGGGCATCGGTCGTCATTTCTTCAGCTTCAGCCTCAAAGCTCACCACGATGCGGTGGCGCATGACATCAGCCGCGATCGACTTGACGTCATGCGGAGTCACATAACTGCGCCGATCGAGGAAAGCATGTCCGCGCGCTGCCAGCGCCAGGCCAATTGTCGCCCGCGGCGAAGCTCCAAAGCGAATCAAGTCTTTAATCGGTAAGCCGTACTTGTCTGGCTCCCGGGTCGCCCACACCAGGTCAACGATGTAATCTTTGACCCGCTCGTCAATGTAGATGTCGTTGACCACAGCTCGCGCCTTAATAATTTGCTCAGGGTTGATAATTGGCTCGACCGTTACCTTGGGCTGGGTGGTTCCCATCAAATCGAGGATTTGCCGCTCCTCATCACGACTCGGGTAGCCAACATTCAACTTGAAAATAAAGCGGTCCAGTTGGGCCTCTGGCAGCGGGTAGGTACCTTCCTGCTCGATCGGGTTCTGAGTGGCTAATACCAGAAATGGATCCGGTAACTGATAGGTGGTTTCGCTGATCGTGACGCTGCGCTCCTGCATGGCTTCCAGTAATGCCGATTGGACTTTGGCAGGTGCACGGTTGATTTCGTCAGCCAGGATCAAATTTGAAAAAATCGGTCCCAGCTTAGTGGTGAACTCACCCTCATGCTGATTATAGATAAGTGTTCCAATCAAATCGGCAGGGAGCAAGTCAGGCGTGAACTGCAGGCGCTGAAAACCCGTATCGATCGCTCCCGCCAGCGTCCGCACGGTGAGGGTTTTAGCCAAACCGGGAACACCCTCGATCAATACATGCCCGTTGGTTAGCAGCCCGATTAACAGCCGCTCGATTAAGTATTTTTGACCAACAACGACCGTGTTTACTTCGTCCAGGAGTGGTTCTACCCACTCGCTAGCCTGCGCTACCTGTTCATTATCGAGACGATTTTGCGGGACCGGTTGCTGGCTGCTTAGTGATTTTTCCATAGACTAAACTTAACATGATTAATTATACACACAGTGAGACAATGTCCCCTGCCGGATTGTTCGAATCTTCTCAAGATGGCCAGATTTTAGTGCCGACTATCAGGCAGTTGGAGTATCCTGCGTGTCTGGCGATGCCACACTGGCCAACCGTTGTTCGAGTTCATTAACTATCTCTTCGGCCCCGGCAAACTTGTAATCATCCAGGGTAATCTTCTGTGCTTTGCCTTCGGTCGTGTAGTGCGCGTAAGCAATGCCTTTTTTGTCCCATTTGCGCTTATCGAGCGAAGTTACTTCGTCATAGTGGACGACTTTGCCGAAAGCGGACTTGATGGTCTGGCCGTCAGAAGTAATGGTCTGGCGCATTGAGATAACCGTCC
>CAZHRP010000090.1:0-8694 GCA_964535055.1 uncultured Chthoniobacteraceae bacterium | reverse complement strand
TACATCGGGGTCTGCGCCTCACTACGATAGATGGCTTGTGATTGATCCGGGTTAGACATTGATGTGATCATTGGCGAAGTCCCTGGCGGCAGGTTTGGCGGCTGGCTGGCCATCCAGAAAGAAGGCGGTGAGCCAAAGATTTTCTCAACCCGCAAGCTGTCCGATAAAGAAAAACGTTTCCTCAAGAAACTTCATGCAGACGCCGAGAAGCTTCTTTAACTTGCTTCTGCTTTAATCCTCAATAAATGTCTGCACAGAGACTGCCGTTTTGACTTCTACCTCCCAGCCAGCTCCCAGGCGCTCCTGAATTTGCCGCCCAAAGTCTGCGACTGCTTCATCCAGAATATTCAAACTGGTGACTTTATCGCGCGCCAGATCGGGTAGTTCATTCATTGCCTGTTCGACTTCTTCCGGGGTCAATTTATTCCAGAGACCGTTGCGCATTTCGCTGATCTCCAACTGGTCTGACTCAATAGCAATGATTTCCGGCTCAGGTAATGTGATTTGGACAATGTTATCGATCACTTCTATCTGGAATGGCTTTTCCAGATCGAAACCGGCCAGGGCTTTAAACTTGCCTTCCACCCGCAGTCGTTTGGTGCTACGCAAAAATTCATGATTCATCTCGCGGCGCACCTCGACCGGATGCTCGACCACGACCAGTTTGGAGGCACCTTCACCCTTTTCGACAATTACGGAATCATCGTAAAGGATTTCCGGCTGCACGTTCCAAATGCCGGTAATGATTCCGACTACTCGCTCGGCAGCGCCCGCCCCTTTGTCGATTACTTCCCCGGCACTGCTGGTCAGCTCATGGATTATAAACAATGCAGTAGCTGCAATGATCGCAGCCACCAACACCAAAGCTATCGGCCAGCTTATGAATGAACGCCGCTGGCTCATTAGGAATACTGCTTACTTGAAGCGGATGCGGACACCGTCAGATTGCGCGCGCAGCATATCCTCGTGTTCCTCGTCGGTGCAGGGGGCATTGATAGGAACTCCCACTTCCGCATTGCAAGGCTCGACCAACTTCTGCTCCACCAGGTAATGTTCGAGTTCTTCCCCACTGATATCTGGCAGCATTTGCTCATTGACTACCACACATGGTGATAGCGGTTGGCCGCTCCTTTGTTCCATTTCAAAGCGAAACTCAGGATTCTTAATGATGTCTTTTTCGGTATAATCGAGGCGATACTTGGCCAAGATTGCACGCACTCCATTGCTCCAACCGCACATGGTTTTCAGATAAGCTGTAATTTCAGGTTGTTCCATGGTCATATACTAGCACATGTCAGGGTCAGGAAAACCGGAAATTCTGAAGAATTATCACGCGCCGAATAAGTATTCCAGGAAATCACCGGCTGTGCGTGCTTCTACCAGTCGCTGACACTTCTTTTCATTTTGCAGCGAGCGCGCCAGCGAGCCGACGATCTGCAAATACCCAGTCGACATTTTAGTGGGCACCGCAAACATTGCTATAATACCTACGGTACCGGCCAACTTACTGCCATTCACCTCCAGTAAGTCAGTCGGCTGCTCGAGAGTAGCAATCCAACAATCAATATTTGTTGCCAGGTCCGAGCGAATGTGCGGAATCGCCACCCCGTTGCCACGAACTGAAGGGGTGCCTAACTCATGTGCCATCAGTTCCTGCGCCAGCTTACTCCAGTCGCAGGCAGCCGATTGGCTGCTGGCTTCTAACATCGCGCCTAATGCCTGGGCGTAGGACTTCGTTTTTAATCCGACCAGGATATTCTGCTCGGTAAGAATTTTTTTTAAGGTAATCATATATTCGTGCCACTCCACTTCAGCTTGGCTTGGAGCAGGTCAGAAAATGCAAGACCACCGATCAAAATCAACTCCAGGTAATCCTGCGCTTTGCTGACGGTTACTACATCGCTGCTTAACAACTCATGGATTTGCTGGCCGTCAATGGTAAGAAATAATTCGCCGCCATTATCGCAGGGAACAATTTCGATAACTGAATGGTCCGCCAGTACCACCGATCGGTTGGTTAAAACGTGGGGACAAATTGGTGTCAGTAGCAACGATTCTGCCTCCGGCAAGGCAATCGGACCACCCGCAGATAACGAATAGGCGGTCGAGCCGGTTGGTGTCGCCACTATTAAACCATCTGCATGATACTGGGTAAATGGAGCCCCATCGATCCGCACATCCACTTTAACCAGTCGAGATAACTCACCGCGTGTGACCACCGCATCATTCAACCCTCTTTTAGCAGCCAATTCTTCGCCATCACGGTACACCCGTACATCCAGCATCGAACGGCGGCTAATCTCGATATCGCCGGTGGCCAGTGCCTCAACAGCAAGCTCCAATTGCTCGATACTCGCTGTCGTCAGGAAACCAAGCGAACCAAGGTTGATTCCCAGAATCGGGACTTGCCCCGGATAAATCTCATGCACAATCCGCAGGATAGTACCATCGCCCCCCAGAACACACAGGTAGTTGCTTATCTCAGCCAGCTTCGGCAATGGCACACCATCACTGCTACCGACAAGCTTCGCCGTTTCTGTCTCTAGCTTAGGAACCAATCCATGTCCCGCTAACTTTGCGGCCAACGTGCGGGTGACACTGGCCGCATCTGTTTTTCCGGTATTGGCTATAATTCCGATTGTGGCATTTGCAGACATGCTAAAAATTCTATATTTCCATCAGCGCCACTGATTGGCGAGTTCATATATCCTAGCCAGTTGGCAGCAGTGTGCTCCGCCACGAAGGCAGCTACATTGTTAATAACAGCTTGATGAACTTCCGGGTCGCGCACGATACCACCGCGCCCGACCTGCTCGCGGCCTGCTTCAAACTGCGGCTTAATTAAAACGATAGCATGACCACCGGAACACAGCAATGGCAGGGCAGGCTCCAAAATCAAAGTCAGAGAAATAAAGGACACATCGATCACCAGCAGCGAAAAAGGCAACAAGTGCTGCGGCAAGTGTTCACTCCGCAAATATCGTGCGTTGTATTTTTCAATACAATAGACCCGCGGATCCTGCCTGAGTCGCCAGTGCAACTGGCCATGGCCAACATCCAGAGCGACTACATGCGCTGCACCATGCTGCAACAGGCAGTCGGTAAAGCCGCCGGTTGAAGCTCCAAGGTCCAAACAATTCATTCCTTCAGGGTTTACACTGAAGTGATCAAGGGCTGCTTCGAGTTTCAAGCCGCCACGCCCAACGTAGCGCTCACCCGTGCTGACTGTCAGCTGGATCGATTCTTCCAGTTTAGTTCCAGGTTTATCCACGAGTACCTCTCCCGCCCTGACAGCTCCCGCCATGATTAGACGTTGCGCCTGCCCCCTGCTGTCAGCCAGTCCCTGCTCCATCAGCAGTTGGTCAACTCGTATTTTTTTTTGTTTCAAATTAACGACAGTAATAAGTTGCTTGATGCTCGTGGCCACGGCGGTTTCAATGCAACATAATTTCTCATGGATGTTCTTCTCATTGCCCTGCTTGCAGCAGTTGGTTTTATTGTAGCCTACTGGACATACGGGCGCTGGTTGGGACGCAAGATTTTCAATCTTAGCGCCAAGACACTTTGTCCTTCACTTGAGTTACAGGACGATACTGATTACGTCCCAACTTCCAAAGCCATAGTATTTGGCCATCATTTTACCTCGATTGCCGGTACCGGACCAATCGTTGGCCCGGCGATTGCCGTTATCTGGGGTTGGCTGCCCGCAGTGTTATGGGTGTTCTTTGGGTCAATTTTCATCGGTGCAGTCCACGATTTTGGGGCTCTGGTCGTTAGTTTGCGCCAGCGTGGACAAACGATTGCTGAGGTCGCCGGTGTAGAAATTAACCGACGTGCCCGGATCCTGCTATTCTTTGTCCTGTTCATGGCGTTGACTATCGTACTGGCAATTTTCGGGCTGGTTATATCCGCGGTCTTCCGGCAATTTCCCGCCAGCATTTTCCCATGCCTGGCACAAATTCCTATTGCTGTGATGATCGGCCTATGGATCCATCGTAAGGGCAAAAGCATCCTGTTACCTTCAATCGTGGCTCTGCTGGTCATGTATGTCAGTGTACTGGCCGGTGAGGTTGGCATTTTCCATTGGATTAATGCCACCCTGGCAGCCTGGCCGGTCTGGTTGTGGGTCATCATATTGTTGGTTTACTCATACATCGCCAGCGTCTTGCCGGTCTGGACCCTGCTACAACCACGCGATTACATTAATTCATTGCAATTACTTTCCAGCCTGGCACTGGTGGCTGTGGGATTGATCGTTGCCGCATTCATCGGCGGCTCTGGACTTGCGGACACGACGACCCGGCAACCACTCGAATTGGTGGCGCCTGTCATTCAAGCTCACCCTGCCGGTGCCCCGGCGATCTTTCCGTTCCTGTTTATTACTATTGCCTGTGGTGCGATTAGCGGCTTTCACTGCCTGGTTGCCAGTGGGGTAAGTAGCAAACAGTTACGTAATGAACAGGATGCCCGCTTCGTCGGATACGGTAGCATGCTGAGCGAAGGCTTCCTGGCGATCATAGTTATACTATCCTGCGTTGGCGGAATTGGCCTTGGCATAATCACCGCTCAAGGTGACACCTTAACCGGAACCACGGCCTGGAATCATATTTATGCTTCCTGGTCCACGGCCAACGGTCTCGGTGCCAAAGTAGGCGCATTTGTTAGCGGTGCCGGCAACTTCCTGGCTGCTATTGGTATCCCACAACAATATGCGGTTGCCTTGCTGGGTGTACTGGTGGCTTCATTTGCAGCCACTACCCTCGATTCCTCATGCCGACTGCAAAGATATGTGATTCAAGAGCTGGGGCGTGCGCTGGGTGAGCAACGCGACAACCGGCCTGCTGCTGCCAGGCCATCCCTGCTAGCATCCCGGTATGTAGCTACTCTGATTGCTGTGTTGTTTGCTTTTGCCCTCGCGATCCTGCCCGCCCCCGGTCAGGCATGGAATTTACAGACAGCCGGTTCTGGAGGACTGATTCTATGGCCGGTCTTTGGTGCCACCAACCAACTGCTTGGCGGGCTGGCATTTCTAGTGTTGTTTTTTTATCTGTGGCGACGCGGCAAGCCGGTCTGGTTTGTCGTGCTGCCTGCCATCTTCATGCTGATCATGCCGGCCTGGGCGATGACCTTGCAAATATTCTTCGGCACCGCAACTGGACCAGCCTGGCTGGCTGCTGGTGAGTGGGTACTGGTTCTGATTGGTCTATTGACTCTGATCCTTGAAGTCTGGATGATCATCGAAGCCAGTCTGATGCTGGCCAGAGTTCCCCGTGGTCAACGAGAACTGTCCCCAATCCAGCCGCCTGCTGCCTGAATCGGGCTTTGGCTATTCCCATCGGTTACCCAAGCCGCTAGCGCAAGTTCACCAGGCGCACCAGGAACCTGGAACTTAGCCGACCAACGCCCTTCAACGCTGCTGGTTAACTTGGCAGTTTGCCAGTCCAGCACCACAAAATCATGAGCCAGTCGCCTGCCGGCATTTTCACCGGCCGCTACTTGTGTCGTCAGGTTAAATCCTAACAGGGCAAGGTTAGCAGTCCCCCCGGAATAGTCACCGACTGGCTCGAATAACAACTCATAGGAATCCCGTTCAATTTTGCGAATAATCAGCTCCCCGACATTCCCTGATAACTCTTTGGGTAGCTGCGGACGGCCCCGGACTTCCTTGCCTTCCAGCACAAATCCAGGCGTGTAAATTGTGCTCGTACCCCATTGCGCAGCATAGCGACGCTGGCGGAGCGTAAATTCACCATTAGCGAAGCGATCTGGCCAGCCAAGTCCATCCCAGTAATCCACATGAAAGACCACCGGAACAAAATGAGTCCATAAACCAGCATGGCCAGTAAGCTTGGATACCCATTGTTCAGCCGGCGGACAGCTGCTGCAACCCTCAGATGTATACAATTCCAGTAAAGGAGTCGCTTGCTTGCTGCTGCGGCCTACCTCGCTGGCCGCTACCTGGCTACTAAATACAAGGCCTGCCAGTAAAATGACAATTGATCGCATACCTACTCAGAGCCGTAGGTAAGCACGATTATTCCACTTTTGCTTCAGTAACAAATTCGTTGCATTAGGAATACTATTTGACTGGCTACCAGCTAAGACGCAAAAATAAGTATTCAAATTTAATCTTATTCCCTCTACTAAACTATGCAAGATACCCCAACGCCCGAGCCCGAAACTAACGCACCAGTTGCTACAACTCCAATGCAATATCTGGATAAAGCGCTGAATAAGTTACACGATCTGGGACTTTTACCTGATAAACATGAGACTCAGGAGGCTCCAATCGTTTATCTGCTGGAGCAGATCACCGAATTGGATCCGACCAAGGTAGCGGTTATTGCACGCACCCTCGATAAAGCATCGATCTTCAACGATGTCGTCCGCGAACAAGTGGAAGCAATGGACGTTGGCGAGCGCTATGAAAAAATTACTGAAAGCTTCAACAGCATTCGTGATGATGCCAAGACCATGGTCGACCAGATCGAAGACGGGAAGCTCGACACCTTTGAACGCGTATCTAATGTCTGGATGAAAGTGACTCGTGGAGACATTCCGGCACGCTTCGACAAAATTAAAGATACCTATAACGAAGTAACGAAAGCAACCGGTGACCAAATTCGCCGCGAACAGACGATTCTCGAATCGTACAAAGATTTCCGTGGTGCTTTGAAAGAAGCTGAAATTTTGGCACTGGATGTCCTCAAAACGGCTGCAGGCAAACTCGAGGCCGCCAAGGCAGAGGTACAAACCGCTATGCAGACTGTCGAATCATTCACTGGAGAAGATGCAGCAGAGCGGGCACGCCTGGAAATGACTCGCGATGAGAAAGTTCGTGATTTGCAGGATGAGGAGAAGCGTTATCAGATCGCCAAGGATCTTTCCGATAACCTGACGGTCAGTTACAATACCTCCGAAGTGGTAATGGCACGATTGATGCAAACAACCAATGCCAAGGAACGGGTCTACGCCCAGTCAGTCAACTTCTTCAGCACCAATGAAGTCGTCCTGACCGCGCTCTCCGCCTCGTTCACCGGCATGTTCGGTTTACATGAAAGCACCCAGACCATCGAGGCCATGAAGGAAGGGGTCAGCCAGTCGCTCGAAACACTGTCGGAGATTGGTGGCAAAGTTCAGGAAGCCGCAGTCAAAGCCGGCTACGGCCCGACCATCCGTGCCGAATCCGTGCAAAAGCTGGTCGACTCGGTCGTCAATTGGCAGACGAACTCGCGCCAGATTATTGAAGAAATGCGCGTGGCCAGCACCCGCAATGCCACCGAGATCCGTGACGCTGTGGAAGACGGCAAGCGCCGCCTGGCAAAACTTACCGAACAGGGCCACGCACTACCGTTACCGGTTGAGGGATGAGTAGCGCATCCGCCACGTCCGGTAAGGTGGCTACACTCGACGAGACCATGCTGGCCATGGATGTGGTCGACACCCTGCGTCGCCGCCAGCGGCTGGTTGAAAAAGAACTGGACGAGAAAGGACGCGAACAACAGCTCAAGCAAAAACTCAAATCGATTTACGCCGGCCAGGGACTGGATGTCCCGGAGCATATCCTCGAGGAGGGAGTTAAAGCACTCAAAGAGGATCGCTTTGTTTACAAACCTCAGGGATCCAGGCTGGCGCGCAAATTCGCCACCTTGTATGTCAAGCGTGGCTTGGTTGCCAAGTGGCTGGCCGGCATCGGCTCGTTGGTGGCCGCCGCAGGTGCTTCTCTATATTTCGCCGTAATTGCCCCGCAAGCCGCATTGCCCGAGCGGCTGGCCGAAAAACATGCTATCGCCTACCGCGCCGCTGAAACTTCAAACGCCAAACAGCAAGTCAATGATTTATTACAAGTCGGCACCAGTGCACTTGAGGCAAAAGACAACAAGGCGGTACATAAAACGATCAACGACTTAACTGCGCTACGTGACCTGCTGGTGCAGGAGTACACACTGAGAATTGTCAGCCGCCCCGGCTTGCGCAGCGGTGTCACCAGAGAGTCCATAGACCATCCGGGCAATTCCAATTATTACCTGATCGTTGAGGCTATCAGTCGCGACGGTGCAATCGTTGCGGTGGATATTACCAGCGAAGAGGACGGCGAGACCCGCAAAGTCAAATCCTGGGGTCTGCGCGTCGAGCAAAGTACTTATGAAAAAGTAGCCGCAGACAAACGTGATGATGGCATCATCGAAAATGACCGCGTTGGTGAAAAACGTCGCGGCAGCATTGCACCGGAATACGAAATTCCAGTCAAAGGTGGTACGATAACCAACTGGTAAATTATGTTAAGTGGTTCACAGGGACTCAACCAGATTGACCGCGCGATCAGCTCGGCTAAAAGCAAAACTACTGAGCTTAGCCGCCAGATCGAAGATCTACGCAATAAAATAGCCGCCTCAGAACAGCAACGCGCAGCAGCCATGCGCCAGCTGGCCGGCTTGCGCCTGAACCGGATAGCCAGTGGTAACTTCGGCAGCTCGGTCGACGCTGCAGAGCGCCGCGCAGCCGAACTGCTCAAACAACGCGATGAACATGGCCGGCAACTTATTGCCAAGCTCACCGAAATAGATTCGCGGCAGACTGAGCTCGAATCCCGCAGCAGCGAACTGATCAAACTAATCGATAAACTGACAGTAAAGCTGGATGCCGCCGAAGCCAAAGTGCAAGCGTCATTGGATCAGTCTCCCGATTACATAG